>JBIPNU010000027.1:0-11319 GCA_044370615.1 Burkholderiales bacterium | reverse complement strand
CGGCAGCCTGGTTCATCCCCGTTCGCTGCGCTGCCGACGCTGCTCGAACAGGCACACCGCTGCAGCCGCCGCGACGTTGAGCGATTCGACGCCGGTCGCCTGGTCGATCGCCACGGTCAGGTCGAGCGCGGCGGCGACCGCCGGGGACAGGCCACGCCCCTCCGATCCGAACACCCACGCGCACGGGCGCGGCAGCGCGGTCTCGTGCAGCCACCGCGGCGCGCGTACCGAGGCACCCACGCATCGGGTGCCGAGTTCGCGCAGCGCGACCTCGAGCGTCTCGACCTCGACGAGATTCATCACCGCGTGCGCACCCATGGCCGCGCGCAGCACCCGTGGCGACCACGGCTGCGCGCATCCCGGCCCGAACAGCGCATGCGCGACTCCGGCCGCGGCGGCCGTGCGCAGCAGCGCGCCAACATTGCCCGGATCCTGGATGCCGTCGAGCGCGACCACATCCTGCCGGCGCAGCGCCTCGCGCCGACCCGGCGGAACCGCGATCTCGGCCACGACCTCGACCGCGCTGTCCAGGCCACCGAGCGCACCCATCAGGTCGCGCGAGAACGCGGTGATCGGGACACCTTCGCCTGCGGCCCGGGCAAGCAACGGGCCCAGTTCGGCCGACGCGGTCGCCGCGAGCGCGTCGACGGCCAGCGAAATCAGCGGACGGCCGTGGTCGAGCCAGGCTCGCAGCAGGTGCGCGCCGACCAGCACGCTGCGCTGCTGCCGCGCGCGCTCGCGCCCGTCGTCCACCAGCCCTCGCAGGTGACGGAAACGCGGATTGGCGCGCGACCGGATCGGGTCGCTCGCGGGAATGGACACCATGGCCCGATCATAGTCGCTGCTGCAGCCCCTCGACCGCCCGCCTATACTGGTCTGCTGCCGGCTCCTGGTGACCGCCCCGCACGCGCACCGGCGCGGACCCGATCGCGCGGGGCGGCCTGATCCTCGAGCGGAAGCGCCCGGCGTTCCTCGCCCACCGGCGGCATCGCGACGTCGCCCGCCGTGGCCCGCGAGTGGGCGACGCCGGTGTCCGGCCCCCCCTCAACCGACAGGAGTTCCCCATGACGATCTCGATGTACTCCGCCTCCGTCCCGGTGTTCCGGCGTCACCTCGCCAACCTCGCCGCAGTGCTGGCAATGGCTGAGGCCTGGTGCGCGGAGCGCTCGATCGACGAACAGGCGCTGCTGCAGTCGCGCCTGTTCCCCGACATGTTCACGCTGTCGAAGCAGGTGCAGGTCGCGAGCGACTTCGCCCGCGGCGGCGCGACTCGCCTGGCAGGCCAGGAGCCCCCGAAGGAGGCGGGCGGCGAGCAGAGCTTTGCCGACCTGATCGCGCGCGTGGAGCGCTCGATCGCCTGCCTGGACGCCCTCCCGGCCTCGGCATTCGACGGTGCGCAGGAGCGACGGATCACCTACCAGCTCGGCCGCTTCCCGATCGACATGCCGGGCCATGCCTACCTGCTCGACTTCGCCCTGCCCAACTTCTTCTTCCACTGGACGACCGCCTACGACCTGCTTCGCCACAACGGCCTCGCGATCGGCAAGGGAGACTTCATCGGTCGCGGCTGACGCGCGCGGGCGGCACCGGCGACCGCACTGCCGTCCGCGCGGTGCAGGGACCCGGGCGACGAGTGGTCCTGCGCGAGCGGCCTCGTCGGTCTCCGCGCGGGAGGCTTCGTTGATTGCCGGGCAGAAGGCCTCCCCGATCGACCGACCGGAGGCCGCACCGGGCGCCTCGCCGCTGGCGGACGGTCGCGTGCCCTGGCACGGCCCGGCGAGCCCTCGCGCGCCGTGACGGTCCGGGTGCCGGCGGGCGAGCGATCCCCTGGCGCGTGGCGACCGTCGCGCGCGCGGATCGGCGAATCAGCCGGAGAGCGGCAGGCGCACCGCCTCGCGGCGCGCGGCCGAGGCCTCGATCGCGAGCGTGGCCTCCAGCGTCGCGCGGGCCACGGCCGCGGTGGGCAGCACGCACTCGGTGCCCAGCACGAGGTGGTCGATCCACGCACGCGTCTCGTTGGCGATCGGCCCCCAGAACTCGCCCAGCGCCCAGTCCCCCGGCGTGCCGCTCTGCAGGAAGACCATGTTCACCCGGTGATCCGGCAGGTAGACGTGCGGCATGCCGGCCTCGGAGTACATCAGCTGGTCGGTGTGGTCGTCGTCGAGGATCATCACCCCGGCGTCGCCGACGATCTCCACACGCGCGGCATGCCCCAGCGCAGGATACTTCTCGGGCAGCGCATAGCAGACCGCGAGGTTCGCCACCGCCCCCGAGGCGTGCGTGAGCACCGCGAAATCGATGTCGTCGGTATCGTGTCCGGCCGCAGCCAGGACGCCGCGCGCGCCGCGCGCATAGACCTCGCGCAGCGGATCGCCATCGAGGAACCACGACAGCAGGTCGACGTAGTAGGTGAGCGCGTCGACCACCGGGGTGGCGTGCGGATTGCGTCGCAGCATCGCCAGCGCCTGCGAGCGCGAGTTGTACACGCGGGCCGAGGCTCCGAGCACGCGGCCGATCCGCCCCTGCTCGATCTGCTCGCGGGCGATCAGATAGCGGTCCTTGTAGCGGCGGCTGTAGCCCACGCGCAGGTCCACGCCCGCCACGCCGGCCGCCGCGATCACCCGGTCGGCATCGGCGAGCGTCAGCGCGATCGGCTTCTCGACCAGCACCGGCTTGCCGCGCGCGATCGCCGCCAGCACCGGCGCGACATGCTCGCCCTCGGGGGTGGCGACGATCACCGCGTCGACCTCCGGGTGCTCGATGACGCGGCCCACGTCGGTCGTGTGCAGCGCCGCGCCCGCCACTTTCGCCGCGCGCTCGGCGGCTACCGGATCGGTGTCCGCGATCGCGATGAACCGAACGCCCGCGTGCTTCGCCGCCAGCCTCGCCCGCAGCGTCCCGATGCGGCCCGCACCGACGATGCCGATGCCGATCGGCCGCGGTCTGGCACGCAGGGTCCCGTCGCTCATGGTTCCACCTGGATGCCGGCCTCCTTCACCACCTTCGCCCACTGCGCGATCTGCTGCTTCACGTAGGCGGCGAAGGCCTCCGGGGTGTTGCCCACCGGCTCCAGGCCGGAACTCGCCAGGCGCTCGCGCACATCCGGCATCTGCAACACGCGAACGACGTCGGCGTGCAGGCGACGCACCAGCGCGGCGGAGGCGCCCGCCGGCAGGAATACCGCGTTCATGTTGTCGGTGACGAAGCCGGCGAAGCCCTGCTCGATCATCGTCGGCACCTCGGGCAGGCTGGGCACCCGCTGCGCGCTGGTCACCGCCAGGCCGCGCAGCTTCCCCGACTGCACGTGCGGCACCGCCGGCGGCTGCGCCATGCAACCCAGCGGCGTCTGGTTGGCCAGCACTGCGGTGGTCGCGGGTCCGGCCCCGCCGTAGGGCACGTGCTGCAGGTCGATGCCGGTTGCCAGGCGCAGCATCTCGCAGGAGAGTTGCGGCGAGGTACCCACGCCCGCCGAGGCGTAGCTGAACTTGCCCGGCTGCGCCTTCACCAGCGCGATCAGTTCGCGCACGTTGCGCGCGGGCACCGAGGGATGCGCGACGATCAGGTTGGGCGAGGTCGCGATGTTGGTGACCGGCACAAAGCTGCGGTACGGATCCCAGCGCAGCTTCGCGTAGAGCGCAGGGTTCACCAGGTAGCTCGAACTGGTGACCAGCAGCGTGTAGCCATCGGGGGCCGCGCGGGAGGCGATCTCCACCCCGAGGTTGCCGCTCGCGCCGGCCCGGTTGTCGACCAGCACGGACTGTCCCCACAGTTCGGACAGCCGCTGCGCGGTGATCCGCGCGACGAGGTCGGTGGGACCGCCCGGCGCGAAAGGCACGATCATGCGCACCGGTCGCACCGGCCAGGCGTCCGCGGCGGGTGCCGGCGGCGCCGCCAGCACGGCTGCCGACGCTGCCGCCAGGTGCGCGAGCAGCCACCGGCGACGCCGGATGTCCCGCGCACGTTCGATCGAAGCGTGCTGCCTGTTCATGGCCTGCTCCTCCTGTTCTTCAGGGACATGACGGTCCGCGGCGCCTGGGGCGACCCCGTGCGCCGCCATCGCAACCTAGACCCGGCGCGGGACGCACGTGCCGGACGCCGAAGCTTCGCCGATGCGGGAACCGCGACGATCGCGTGCCGCCGCCGCGCGCGCGCGACGCCCGCCACCCGCCACCCGACACCGGTCCTCGTGCCCGCCAGGCGCCACGCGCGCCGGCGCTTCCCCGGCCGGCCCCGCTCCGGGGACGCGCGTCTCACTCGGCACGGATGCCCGCCGCCTTCACCACCTCGGCCCAGCGCTGGAACTCTCCGCGCATGAACGCGGTGAGTTCGGCGGGGCTGCTCTTCATCGGCTCGGCACCGATCGTCGCGAGCCGTTCGCGCACCTCCGGCTCGAACATGACGCGCGAGAGCTCATGGTTCATGCGCGACACGATCGCCGCCGGCGTCTTCGCCGGCCCGAGGATCGCGTACCAGGTGAGCACCTCCATGCCGGGGTACCCGGCCTCGGCGATGGTCGGGATCTCGGGCGCATTGGCCACCCGGCCCGGCGTGAGCGTGGCCAGTGCGCGCAGCTTGCCCGCGCGGATCTGCGCGAGCGCGGCACCGGTGCCGATGGTGATCAGCTGGAGGTTGCCGGCGACGGTGTCCATCATCGCCGTGGCCGCTCCCTTGTAGGGCACGTGCACCAGCTTGAGACCGGTGCGCACCGCGATGAGCTCGGTGCCCAGGTGATTCGAGGTCCCCACGCCCCCCGATCCGTAGTTGATCTTGCCCGGATGGGCGCGGGCGTAGGCCACGAGTTCCTTCACGCTGTGAACCGGCAGCGATGGATGCACCACCAGCAGGTTGGGGATCACGGCGACCAGCGCCACCGGCGCGAAGTCGCGAAACGGATCGAAGGCGAGCTTCGGGTACATGCTGGGGCTGATCACCAGCCCCGGCGCGACCAGCACGAACGTGTAGCCGTCGGGCGCGCTGCGGGCGACGATCTCCGCGCCCAGGTTGCCACCCGCCCCCGGGCGATTGTCGGTCAGCACCGGCTGCCCGAGCGCGTCGGACAGCCGCTGCCCGATGGTGCGGCCGAGGATGTCGGTGCCACCGCCCGGCGGGAACGGCAGCACCAGGCGCACTGGCTTGACCGGCCAGGGCGCCTGCGCGTGCGCCGCGGTGCTCGCGCAGGCGAGGAACAGCGTGCCCCCGACCGCGGCACAGGCCACTACGGCGTTCACCGTGGCGCCCGCACGCAACGTGCGTTCGTGTCGAATCATCCCGGACTCCCCTCCTCGCCCACCGGGCGCATCGCGAGCGAACGCCGGTCTTTCGGGTCTCTTGCCGGCCGCGCGGCGCAGGGCAGTTGCCGCTTGCCCCGCCCCGGCCGACCGATCGGTGCTCCACACGCGCTCGCCGCAGCCACGCGCGGCCTGCCGCGCTCAGCGTGGACGCCCGCCATTCTGCCGCGAGCCGGGCTCGCCCGGAAGCCCGTCGCGCCCGGTCTCGAGCACTCCCGCCGCCCGCAGCACGCGCTCGGGGGTGACCGGCAGCGTGTCCATCTCCACGCCGAGGGGGGCCAGCGCATCGTCGATCGCGTTCACCACTGCCGCGATCGCGCCAGTCACCCCGGCCTCGGCGACCCCCTTCGCCCCCAGCCGCGAGGTACGGGTAGGCGCACCCACATGGCCGACCACGATATCGGGCATCTCGGCGGCCATCGGCACCAGGTAGTCGGCGAGCGTCGCGTTGCGCAGTTCCCCCTCCGCGCCGTACAGACATCCCTCGTACAGCGCCTGCCCGATGCCCTGCACAGCCGCGCCGCGCAGTTGCTCGTCGGCGAGCAGCGGATTGATGACCGTGCCGCAATCATCGACGATCCAGTGGCCGAGCAGTCGCACCTGCCCGGATCGCAGGTCGATCTCGACCCAGCTTGCAGAGGCCCCGTTGGTGTAGACGCCATCGAGGTCGCGCTGCGCGAAATGCGCGCTGGCCGCCGGCTCGGGCAGCACGCCCGGCGGGAAGCGATCGGGGCGCAGGTAGATCGCCGAGGCCAGTTCGGCAAGCGTGCACAGCGCCTGCCCTGCGCCGTCGACCACCCGTCCCTCGCGCAGGTCGAGCGCCGACACCTCGCGCGCATGCAGCGCGGCGGCCGCCTCCAGCAACCGGGCGCGCAGCGCGCAACCGGCCCGCCACAGCGCCTCGCCTGCGATCCCGATGCCGCGCGAACCCCAGTTGCCACCACTCACCGGCGTGTGGTCGGTATCGCCGAGCGTCACCCGCACCGCGTCCATCTCGACGCCCACCGCGTCGGCCGCGATCTGGGCGAGCGCGGTTCGCGTGCCCTGCCCGGTGTCGGTCAGCCCGACCGCGCAGGCGATACCCCCGCCCTGGGTCAGCCGCACGAGCGCACCGTCCTCGCTCGCGATCGGGGCGCCGCCCCGCCCGTAGTTCGCCGACGAGTGGTTGGAGTTCTCGACGAAACAGGCGAGCCCGATCCCGCGCAGGCGCCACCGATCGCCCGACTCGCGGTGACGTCGCTGGTCCTCGCGCAGCCCTGCGTAGTCCATCAGCCGCGCGCACTCGCGCAGCGCCGCGCGCAGCGACAACCGCTCGAAGGTGGCGCCCGCGGGCGCGCGGCGCGGCCAGGGGCCCTCGTCGTCGAGCAGGTTGCGCAGCCTGAAGGCCAGCGGGTCGATCCCGAGCCGACGCGCCAGACTGTCCACCGCGCTCTCGGTGAACAGGCAGGCGAGCGGATGGCCCACGCCCCGATACTGCCCGTACTGGGCCAGGTTGGTCATCGCGACGCGGATGCGGGCCCGGTAATCGGGGGCCTCGTAGCATGCGCCGGTGAGCCCCAGTACGTGCCGGGATTCGTTGACGCTGCCGCGCGGATGCACCGACCACGGGCCTGCCGCGCACACGTCCTCGACCTCGAAGGCCAGCAGGCGATCCTCGCCCGCCGCCGCGCGGACGGTCGCCCGGTGACCGCGGGCGTGCACGTCGGAGACGAACGACTCCAGTCGATCGGCGATGAACCGCACCGGGCGATCGCACAGGCGGGCGGCCACCGCCACCGCCGCCTCGTCCGCATAGCCATGGATCTTCGATCCGAACGAGCCCCCCGTGTCGGCCGCGCTGACGCGGACGGCATCCCACGGCAGCCCGAGCACGTCGGCCAGCACCGCCTGCATCATCCACGGCACCTGGGTACCCATGCGCACGTCCAGCCGCGCGGCATGCGGGTCCCAGCGGGCGACGATGCCGCGCGGCTCCAGCGCCACCGCGGTCACGCGCGCCGTCTCCCAGCGCCGCTCGACCACCGTCGAGGCCCGCGCGAACGCGGCCTCGACCCCCGGCGTGGCAACCTGCGCCTGGAACATCAGGTTGTCGCCGAGCGCCTCGTGCAGCGCCGGCGACTGCGGCTGCAGCGCAGCCGCCGGCTCGACCAGCGCGGGCACGGTCACCCACTCGAATTCGATCGCCTGCGCCGCGTCCTCGGCGATCGCCCGTCGCTCGGCCAGCACCAGCGCCACCGGTTCGCCGACATAGCGCACGCGGCCCCGGGCAAGCGGCCACTGCGGGGCGGCCTTCATGCCGGCCAGATGCCCCAGCACCCCGGGCATCGGGCGGCAATGCGGCGCGAGCGCCTCCCCGTCGAACACCGCGAACACCCCGGGGATCGACCGCGCGGCCTGGAGGTCCAGTCGCTCGATGGGCGCCGCGTCGTCGGCAAAGCAGCCCGCCCCTGCCGCCAGCCGCGCGGCGTCGACCCGCGACCGCGACGCGCCGATCGCCGCCGCGCGCGCGGCCACCTCGGCAGGCGCGCTCCGGTGCGCTGCATCCGTCATGACGCCTCCCCGCCGGCGATCGCGCGCGCGGCCTGCTCGACCGCATCGACGATCGCCTGGTAGCCCGTGCAGCGACAGAGGTTGCCCGCGATCGCGCCCCGGATCTGCGCGCGGGTGGGTGCCGGACACGCGCGAAGCAGTTCGGCCGCGGCGAGCAGGAGGCCCGGCGTGCAGTAGCCGCACTGCAGCGCGTTGCGCTCGACGAACGCCGCCTGCAGCGCGCGCACCCCGGGATCGTCGGCGCTCGCGCCTTCGATCGTCTGGACTTCGCAGCCGTCGGCCTGCACCGCCAGCATCAGGCAGCCGCGAATCGCATCGCCGTCGACGCGCACCGTGCACGCGCCGCACACGCCATGCTCGCAGCCGAGGTGCGTGCCGGTGAGGCCCAGCCGGTGGCGCAGCGCGTCGGCCAGGTGCTCGCGCTCCGGCACGCGCAGCGCACGACGCTCGCCGTTGACCTGCACCACGATCTCCCGCCAGCGTTCGGGCGGCGACACGCACGCGCTCATCGCACTCGCTCCCTGCCCGCCGCGCACCTGCGCCCGCCGGCGCTGCCTCGCATGCGCTCAACCATGCTCGATCTCCCGCCACGCGTCGCGCAGCAGCTGCATCGCCAGATACCGCTTCGCCTGCGCGGAGTACCACAGGTCGGCGCGCGGCTCGATCTCCGCGGCCAGCGCCTGCGCCGCCGTGTCGATGTCCCCTCCGTGCGCGAGCGCGGCCGATGCTCCGCTCGCGCGCAGCGGCGTGTCGCCCACGCCGAACAGCGCGAGGCTCACCCGCGCGTCGCGCCCGGGCGTGCCGCTGGCGATCATCGCGATGCCCGCGGCCGCGTAGTCCCCGTGCCGGCGGGCGACCTCCGCGAAGGCGATCCGCGTGCCCGGCACGGGCGCCGGCAGTTCGCAGGCGAGCAGCAGTTCGTCGGGCTCGCGCTCGCTGTCATAGAGGCCGCGGAAGAACACGGCGGCCGGCACGCGCCGCTCGCCCCGCGCGCGGCTTGCCAGCACCAGCGTGCCCTCCAGCGCAAGCGCGCAGGCGGGCCATTCCGCGGCGGGGTCCCCCAGTACGATGCTGCCGCCGAAGGTGCCGCGATGGCGGATCGCCGGATGGGCGATCCACGGTGCGGCGCGCGCAAGCAGCGGCGCGCGAATGCTCACGAGCGGATCGCGTTCCAGCGCGCGGTGGCGCACCAGCGCGCCCACCGATACCCCCCCCCCGGGAAGCGGCGTGATCTCACCCAGGCCGGCCACGCGGTTGAGGTCCACCACCACGGCCGGTCGCACCAGTCGCAGGTTGAGCATCGGCATCAGGCTCTGCCCGCCGGCCAGCGGCAAGGCCTCGTCGCCGTGTTCGGCCAGCAGATCGAGCGCGTGACCGAGGTCCTGCGCCCGCTCGTAGCGGAAGGGCGCGGGCTTCACCGTACCGCTCGACGCCGCGAGGCCTCGTGGCCATCGGCGCGACGCCAGGGCGGCGGGACAGTGGAACGTAACGATCGGCCGGGCATGCGCGGGTACCGTGGACTCGGGAAACACCGGTGGTGGCGCGACGGCAGCAGCCGGACGTCGACCGCCGGCCGCTCGTCGCGGGCGCCACTATAATGCCGCGGTCGGCGCCCGGGGCGACCGGATGGACAGCCACCACCCCCGGAGGCCCGCGCGCTCGCACGGGCGAGCCGCCCCTCAGGAGGAGTCGTGATGCCTGCACCATCCAGGGCGCCTCGCATCGCCGCGGCGACGCTGTCGCTGCTCGCCGCTGCGATCCCTTCGCTGGCCGCCGCCCAGGCGAACGCCACGTACCCGACCCGCCCGATCCGGTTGATGGTGCCTTTCGCCCCCGGGGGCCCGACCGACTTCATCGCCCGCGTGATGGCAGGGCGCATGGGCGAGCGACTGGGCCAGCCGGTAGTCATCGACAACCGCGCCGGTGCCTCGGGCAACATCGCGATCCAGACCGTCGCGCGAGCCCAGCCCGACGGCCACACCCTGCTCTTCTCCAGCAGCAACCTGGTCTCCAACCCCGCGCTGTCGGCGAAGGCGCCGTTCGACCCGGTTCGCGACTTCGCGCCGATCTCCTACGTGGCGGTCGCGCCGAACATCCTGTTCGTCCACCCCTCGGTGCCCACACGCACGGTGTCCGAGTGGATCTCTTGGGCGAAGGCTCAGGGCGCGAAACTCTCCTACGCGTCGCCGGGCACCGGCACCACGCCGCACCTCGCCTGCGAGGCGCTGCGCGCGGCCGCCGGACTCCCGATGGCGCAGGTCCCCTACCCCGGCGCGGGGCCGGCGGTCGCCGCCGTGCTCGGGAACCAGGTGCCTGTGGGGTGCACCGCGATCCCGCCGACCGTTCCCCACGTGAAGTCCGGCGCGCTGCGCGCGATCGCGGTCACCAGTGCGAAGCGCAGCGCGGTGCTGCCCGACGTCCCCACTCTGGCCGAGAGCGGCTTCCCGGGCGTGATCGCCGATAACCTGCAGGGGCTGCTGGCACCGGCGGGTACGCCGCCGGCGGTGATCCGACGCCTGCACGAGGAGGTGCGCGCGATCCTCGCCGAGCCGGAGATCCGCGACCGGCTGCTCGCCGCGGGCTTCGACCTGCACGCGAGCACCCCGGAGACCTTCGCCCGCATCATCCGCGAGGAGACCGCCCGCTACGCGAAGATCATCGCGGAGGCGGGCATCAGGGCCGATCCGTAGGCCCGCGCCGGTGCCCTCGCGCGCCGCCCATCGTTCCGGGCGGACCGCCCGGAACCGGATGCCGGCCGCGGCGGCGCCGCCGGACCGCGGAGCCCCCGGGGATGCGCCCGCGGCAGGCCCTGGCGGCGGCGGCCGCCGGACGGCAAGAGGAAGGCAGCGGGCACGACCGGGCCATCGCGAGACAATACGGGGCAGCGCGGCAGGCGCGCCACCGGGGCGCACGGGCAGATGGACATCATGACGACACGACGGGGAGCAGGGCGATGACCGACTCGGTACTGGTGGCTGGCGTGGGCGCGATCGGCGGAATGGTGGCGGGCTATCTCGCCGCGGCCGGACGCGACGTGCACGTGTTCGCCCGCGGGGAGACCGCGCGCGTGGTGCGCGAGCACGGCCTGCGCGTGCTCAGCCCGGAGGACCGGGAGTACCGGAGCCGGCCCACGGTGCACGAGGATCCGCGCACCCTGCCCCGCGTCCGCTCGGTGCTGTTCGCGACCAAGGCCTTCTCGCTGGGGGAGGCGATGGCTGCGGTGCGGCCGGCGATCGGCCCGGACACCGTGGTGGCACCGATCGTGAACGGCGTGCCGTGGTGGTTCGGCACCCCGCAGTCGCCGGTGCGCGCGGTCGACCCGCGCGGCGAACTGGCCGCGGCGGTGCCCGCCGACCGGCTGGCGGGCGCGGTCATCTACTCGCCCGCCTGGCGCGATCTCGCCACCGCGACCTGGAAGCAGACGGTGCCAGGCCAGCTCACGGTCGGGCCGACCGCGACCGGGGGCGATCCCGCGGCCGCG
>JBIPNU010000439.1:0-3052 GCA_044370615.1 Burkholderiales bacterium | reverse complement strand
ACCCGTACGCGGACTCCCGTCCGCGGGCACGGCGCGTGGCAGCCCCGCGGGCATGCGGGTACACGAAGGCACGCGGGCGGTAGCGCGGAGACGTTCGCCGCGCGGTGGCGTGCCTCACGATCCACCCGGAATCGCGGAGGGCGATATGAGCGTGACGACGCAGGCGCAGGATCATCGCGGTTGCCGGCCGGTTGCATGGAGCATGGTCGTCGGCTCGCTTGCCCTGGCGCCGGCAGCGGCGCTCGCGCAGCCGGACTTCCCGGCGAGGCCGGTGCGGGTCGTGGTCCCGCAGGCCGCTGGCGCCAGCCTCGACATCGCCGCGCGCGTGGTCGGCCAGCGCATGCAGGAAGGGCTCGGCCAGCCGGTGGTCATCGAGAACCGTCCCGGTGCCAACGCGATCATCGGCATGGAGGCGGTCGCGCGGGCGAAGCCGGACGGCTACACGCTCGTGATGGCGCCACCCTCGGCGGTGGCGATCAACCCGCTGGTGTTCAAGCAGCTGCCCTACGACAGCCTTCGCGATTTCGCGCCCGTCTCGCAGGTGACTGGCATCACGTTCGTGACCGTGGTCAACCCGGCGCTGCCGGCGCGTTCGCTCAAGGAACTCGCGGCGATCGCGCGCCGCCGTCCGGGCGAACTCGCGTTCGGATCCGCCGGGATCGCCAACATGAACCACCTCACGGGCGAACTCTTCAGCCAGCAGAACGGCGTCCAGATGCTGCACGTGCCGTACAAGGGCGAGACCCCGGCCGTCACCGAATTGATCGCCGGTGGCAATGCCGTGATGTTCACCACGCTGCCTTCGGTCCTGCCCTTCATCCGCTCCGGGAAGCTGCGGGCGATCGCCGTGCTGGGCGAGTCGCGCACGCCGGTGCTGCCCGACGTCCCCACGGCGTCCGAGGCCGGCATGGCCGGGATCACGACCTCGGGCTGGACCGGGCTGCTCGCGCCCACCGGCACTCCGCCGGACGCGATCGCCCGCCTGCACCGGGAAGTCGCCCGGGTCGTGAAGTTGCCGGACGTGGGCGAGGCCCTGGCGAAGCAGGGGGCCGATCCCGTGGGCAGTTCGCCGGAGCAGTTCTCGGCGTTCATCCGGTCGGAAATCGCCAAGTGGACGAAGGTCGTCCGCCAGTCTGGCGTCACGCTGGCGCCCTGACATGAGCGGAGCGCTTTTCGACGCCGCGCTGCGCCTCGTCCTCTCGACGAGCGAGCGTCGGCCCCATCGCCGGTCGGCGCGTCTGGATGCGCTCTTCCAGACCCTCTCGCACGCGCCCTGCGACCTCGCCGCCGGCGAGGCCGAGGACCTGATCTGGGCGTTGTGGACCTCGCACGACAACGCGGTGTCCGAGGAACGCCTTGACCGCGCGATCCGCCTCATCGCCAGTCGCGACCTGCCCGGCGCGCAGGACGTGCTCGATGCGCTGCTGGCCGACGAGCCGCACTACGTCGAGGCCTGGAACAAGCGCGCGACCCTGTTCTTCCTGGCCGGCGACGACGAGCGCAGCATCGAGGATGTCGCGCGCACGCTCGAACTCGAGCCGCGCCATTTCGGCGCGATGTGCGGCTTCGCGCAGATCTGCCTGCGCCACGGTCGTCGCGCCGAAGCACTGGCGGTCTACGACGTCGCGCTTGCCGTGCATCCGCGGCTCGCGGAGGCGCGCTCGGCGGTAACCCGACTGTCGCGCGAGTTCAGCCCGACCGCGCACTAGGACCGGGCCCGGCGCCGCTCAGCTGCGATCGACCGGCACCCCGGCCAGCAGCGCCCGCGCGGCGCGCGACACTTCCGAGGCGGTGAGCCCGCGCAGCCCCTCGCTCGCGCCCCGCGCGGCGCTCGCCGCATCACCCGCAGCCGCGTGCAGGGTGACGCCGGACTCGAGCGCGCAGTCCGCCGGCAGGCCCTGGGCGAGCAGGGAGGCGACGATGCCGGTCAGCGTGTCGCCCATGCCTGCGCTGGCCATGCCCGGGTTGCCGGCGGTGTGCACCGCCCAGCGGCGGCCCTCGGCGCAGGCCGTGACGCTGCCCGCCCCCTTGATGACCACGGGGCAGCGGAAGCGGGCGGCCAGTGCCTGGGCAGCCCCGATCCGGTCGGACTGGATCGCCGCCACGTCGACCCCGAGCAGTCGCGCGGCCTCGCCCGGATGCGGCGTGAGCACCGTCGGCGAGGCCCGGCGTGCGACGGTCTCCGCCAGCGCCGGATGGGCGGCGAGCAGGGTGAGCGCATCGGCGTCGAGCACGAGCGGCAACGCGGCGCCGGCCGCCCATTCGAGCGCGACGAACGACTCCGGCCACTCGCCCAGTCCCGGCCCCGCGGCCAGCACATCGAGGTGCCCTGACCGGGGCAGTTCGTGCCAGGGGCGAAGCATCAGTTCCGGCTGCAGCGGATCGACCGCGCAGCCGCGTTCGTCGACCAGGCCGACACTCACCCGGCCGGCGCCGCAGAGCAGGGCGGCGCGCGCCGCCAGCAAGGCCGCGCCGACCATGCCCGGCGCGCCGCCGAGCACGCCCACGCTGCCAGCGGTGCCCTTGTGGGCGCTGCGCGCGCGGGGCAGGAGCAGGCGGTCGAGCCGGCCGGGGACGATTCGCCACCCGTCGGGTTCGCGCAGGGATCGCGCGTCCACCCCGAGCGGGGCCACCTCGACCGTGCCCGCGTGATCCGGGCCGAGCCCGGTGTGCAGTCCCGGCTTGTCGGCGATGAATGCGATCGTGCGGGTGGCGCGCACCGCACAGCCGGGAACGGCGCCGGTATCGGCGTCCAGGCCGCTGGGCACGTCCAGGCTGAGCACGGGTGCGCCCGGCGCTCCGACCTCGCGCACGGCCCGCGCGAGCTCGCCCTCGGGCGGGCGACGCAGTCCGATTCCGAACAGGCCGTCGATCACCAGGCATGGGCGCGGCAGTGCGGCCGACGGGGACTGGCAGTGACCGCCCGCGGCCGTCCAGGCGGCGAGCGCGGCGGTCGCATCGGCCGGCAGTCGAGCAGGATCGGCGTGCAGCACGAGGTCGACCGCGTGGAAGCGTTCGCGCAGGCGGCGGGCGACCACCAGCGCATCGCCGC
>JBIPNU010000521.1:0-2668 GCA_044370615.1 Burkholderiales bacterium | reverse complement strand
TTCGGCCGCAAGGCCCGCGATCGCGGGGTGGATCACCTCGCGCATCACGCGCGCGTGCACCGCCGGCGTGACCACCGGAGCGGGGGAGTAGGCGCCCATGCCCCCGGTGTTCGGGCCCCGGTCGCCGTCGAGCAGGCGCTTGTGATCCTGGCTGCTCGCCAGGGCGAGCGTCGAGCGACCGTCGCTCATCACGATGAAGCTCGCCTCCTCGCCGTCGAGGAAGCCCTCGATCACCACCCGCGCACCTGCCTGTCCCAGCGCACGTCCGACCAGGAAGCGATCGACCGCGGCATGCGCCTGCGCGGGATCGGTCGCGACCACCACACCCTTGCCGGCGGCGAGCCCGTCGGCCTTGACGACGATCGGCGCGCCGACACCGTCGAGATAGCGGTGCGCCGCCTGCGGATCGTCGAATGCCGCATAGGGCGCGGTCGGGATGCGATGGCGCAGCATGAAGGCCTTGGCGAACTCCTTGGAGCTTTCCAGCCGCGCCGCGGCCGCCGTCGGACCGAAGATGCGCAGCCCCGCGGCGCGGAAGGCATCGACCACGCCGGCGGCCAGCGGCGCCTCCGGGCCGACGACGGTGAAGGCGATGCCCTGGTCGCGGGCGAACTCGACCTGCCGCTCGATCGACGACAGGTCGACGTTGACCACGCCGTCCTCGCTGGCAGTCCCGGCGTTCCCGGGTGCGACGTACACGCACTGAACCCTGGGCGAGCGCGCGAGCTTCCAGGCGATCGCATGTTCGCGGCCGCCGCCGCCGATGACCAGCAGCTTCATCCTTCCCCTCCTGAGCGCCCGGCCACGCACTGCGATGCCCCGGGACCGTCGATGCGCATCGTAGCAGGTCGCCCCGTCCGGCCTGCCGCCTCAGTGGCGGAAGTGGCGCACGCCGGTGAACAGCATCGCCACCGACTGTTCGTCGGCCGCCGCGATCACCTCGGCATCGCGCACGCTGCCGCCCGGCTGCACCACCGCCCGGGCGCCGGCCGCGGCGAGTGCATCGAGCCCGTCGCGAAACGGGAAGAACGCATCCGAGGCCACGCTGGCGCCGGCCAGGTCGAGGCCAGCCTCGCCCGCCTTGATGCGCGCGATGCGCACGCTGTCGATCCGGCTCATCTGACCCGCGCCGATGCCCAGGGTCTGCCCGTCGCGCACGAACACGATCGCATTCGACTTGACGTGGCGGACCACCCGCCACGCGAAGGCGAGGTCGCGGCGCTCGGCCGCGTCCGGCTCGCGGCGAGTCACCACGCGAGCGGCCGCCACCTCCTCCTCCCCGCCATCGGCCTGCTGCGCCAGCAGCCCGCCACCGACCCGCGCGAACGACAGCCGGTTGCGAGCCCGGCCTTCGCCGACCTCGAGCACCCGCAGGTTCGGACGGTCTGCGAACACCGCCAGCGCCTCGGGGCTGATCGCCGGGGCGATCACCACCTCGGCGAACTGGCCGCTCACCGCCCGCGCACCGTCCTCGTCGATCGTGCCGCTGAAGGCGATGATTCCGCCGAACGCCGAGGTCGGGTCGGTGGCGAATGCACGCCGGTAGGCGAGCACAGGGGTGGCGCCGATCGCGACCCCGCAGGGGTTCGCGTGCTTGACGATCACGCAGGCGATCGCATCCAGCGCCGCCTCGCCGAGGTCGCGCACGCACTCCCAGGCGGCATCGGCGTCGGCGATGTTGTTGTAGGACAGCGCCTTGCCCTGTCGCTGCCGGGCACCCGCAAGGGTGCCGGCAATCGCCCCGGACGGACCGACATCGCGGTAGAAGGCCGCCGACTGGTGCGGGTTTTCCCCGTAGCGCAGCGTGGCGATCCGGGCATAGGTGAGGTCGAGCTGCGCCGGCCACGCATCCGGCGGCGGAGGCACCTGTCCGCCGGAGGCCTCGACCCGCCCGAGCCAGCCGCTGATCGCCGCGTCATAGGCGGCCGTATGGGCGAACGCCTTGCGGGCCAGCGCAAAGCGGGTGGGCGCATCGGTCTCGCCCCCGGCTTCGATCTGCGCGGCAACACGGTCGTAGTCCGCCGGGTCGGTGAGCACCGTCACGTGCGGATGGTTCTTTGCCGCGGCCCGGATCAGCGCGGGACCGCCGATGTCGATGTTCTCCACGGCCGCCTCGAGGGTGACATCCTCGCGCGCCACCGTCTCGCGAAACGGGTAGAGGTTGACCACCACCAGGGCGATCGGGTGGATCCCGGCGGCATCGATCGCCGCCCGGTGCGATTCCAGGTCGAGCCGGGCGAGGATCGCCCCGTGCACGCTCGGGTGCAGGGTCTTGACCCGACCGTCGAGCATCTCGGGCAGGCCGGTGATCGCCGACACGTCGGTCACCGGCAGGCCCGCCCCGCGCAGGTGGGCCGCGGTGCCACCCGTGGAGACCAGTTCCCAGCCTGCGCGCGCGAGGCGACTGGCGAATTCCGCCACGCCCTGCCGGTCGGAGACCGACAGCAGCGCGCGTCGAGGGGCCGGGCTCAACCCCGGCTCCCGTCGAGCCCGTGCTCGCGCAGCTTCTTGCGCAGCGTGTTGCGATTCAGTCCCAGGATGGCTGCGGCCCGGCTCTGGTTGCCCTGCGCCCGCTCGAGCACGCTCTGCAGCATCGGCCGTTCGACGCTCTGGATGACCAGGTCGTAGAGCGCGTGCGGCTTGCCCCCGTCCAGATCGTGGAAATACC
>JBIPNU010000438.1:0-3059 GCA_044370615.1 Burkholderiales bacterium | reverse complement strand
CAGCACGCTGGCTGCGCGATCGACCCGGTCGTGCCAGTAGCCCGCCTCCGCGTCGTCGAAGGTCACGCGCAACTCGCGCCCGCGCAGGTCGAAGCGCGCCGCGTGCCACTGCGTCTGCACCCGCAGCGCCTCGCGCGTGGGCTGCCAGTCGATGGCCGGGCGCGGGGTGTTCGGGGCGGCACCTTCAGCCTGCCCGGCAGACGCGCTGGCCATCGACCCGGGCGCAGCGGCCGGTGCTGGTGCTGGCACCGCAGCCGCTTGAGGTGCGACCACCGGCTGCGGCCGCTCGCGCGCCACCGGCACGCGCGGGGCATCCGCTATCTTGGGCATGCGCAGGCCGTCGAGCTGCGCGTTGATCGAGAAGCCCAGCATGATGCGATCGCCGCGCTCGTAGCCCAGCGTGAGGTCCACATGCGGGTTCACGCGATACACCACCCCCACGTTGAAGGGGCTGCGCTGCACGAAGCGATCGCCGAAGGGTTCGCGCTGGTAGTCGTTGCCGTCGTACTCCAGCTTCAGCACCAGCGGCGCCCACGGCGTCTGCCACTGCACGCCGCCGAACAGCGAGGTGCGACCGCGGAAGTAGGTGCCGAAGCTGAAGTTGCCGCCTTGACCCGTGTCGGCCTGTGGCCGACTGTTGTTTCCGAAAGGATTCGGCAGGTTGCCCCGCGCGCCAAGGTAGCCCCAGCCCAGGCCCAGGCTCCAGTCGAAGGCGCCGGTGCGCTTGCTGGCCACCAGGTATTCGCCCGAGAACAGGCCGGTGCCGGTGACGTCGCGAAAGCCGACCGCCACCGCGGGCATGAGGGAAGACTCCTCCCACAGCAGCGCCTTCAGGTCGATGCTCTTGTCCTTGTAGCTCTGGTCGCCGGCGATCGCCGGGCCGTAGAGGGCGTTGCCAAGGCTCGAATAGCGGAACGCCACCTCCAGCCACTGCAGCGGCTGCAAGCTCACCGTGCCGTGGGTATAGGGCGGGGTGCGGCTGGCGGTGAAGCCGAAGAAGCCGGTGGGCTGCATGCGCGCGCTGGGCGTCTGCAGCAGGCCGGCCACGCCCCAGTCGCTGGCAGTCACGGGCAGGTCCCGCGCGGGCGGGGCGAGTGCCATGGCGGATGTCGGGCCGGGGCTGACGCCCGATGCAGGGCTGCGCGTTGCGCCGGATGCCGGGCCAGGCGTCGCGCTCGACGCGTGGCTGGACGTAGGGCCGGTGCCCCCTCGTCCGCTGCTGGCCCCTGCGTGGCCAGCAGCGCGATGATCCGCGCCGAGGTCGCGTCTGGCCAGCGCTGGTCGCGCGGCGGCGCCCAGATCCACGCGCCTGGCGCTGGCGGCGATTGCGACCGCTCGTTCCAGCGCGCGACCCCGTGGCGCATCACGCGCCCGTCGGGCTGCGCGACCCAGGCGTGGTCCACCTGCGAAGCCGCCTGCGCGCCATTGCAGGCGGCCACGTAGGCCAGTGCCTCGGCCTGCGCGCGGTGCGGCACCTGGCAACGCAGGCCGTCGGGGGTGATCACGGTCACCGTGGACGGCCGTGGCGGCACCCATACCCGATGGCCCTCGGCCAGCACCGGGTCATGGGCGGCGTTCACCTCCAGCCAGCGCACGTCGGCGGAACGCAGCGGCACTCGACCGGTGACCGGCAATGCCGCCATCCAGCCGAGCAGGTTGGCGGCCGCCTGCCGCCGCGGTGCCTCGGCCGACCGCTGGCGCTGCGACACGCTGCTGCGGTCCGTCGGTGTCCGGGCCAGGCCCATCAGATCGGCCTGCAGTTCGAGCTGCAGCGCCCGCTGCCGGGGGATCTCATCAGGCACGCCCCAGACCGTGCCAGGCAGGTAGTCCTGAGGCCGTGAGGCGCGCGCGGCCAGCCACTGGCTGAGCCGCTGCGCGCGCACGACCGGCTCGCCGGGTGCTGCCCGCATGGCCTCCACCCTGCCGGGATCGCTGGCGCCAGTGGTCTGCGCAGGGCTGGCCTGGACCAGTTGCGCGGGAAGCCGAGGCGCTGGATCCGGACCGTCGGCTGCGATCGGCAGCACGGCCGTCGACACCGCAGGCGCGGACGAGGACGCTGGCCCCCCATCGATCGCAGGTGCTGCCGCTGCCTGTATCGGCCACGCCCCGGCCCCCAGCGCCGCGAGCATCGCCAGCCGCGACCCGGCAACCCCACGGGCAAGACCTGCGCCCGCGCGCGACGCGCGCCGCGACGAGGCCCGTCGCCGCATCATCGCGGACGCGCCGGAGGAGGCCAGCGCTGCCAGGTGAGGCAGAACCGCGCGTCCAGGCACTGCTCGCCGTAGATCACGGCCGCGCCGCCAGGGGCCCCCGGGTCGACCGCGTAGCGCGCGGGGGGTAGCGTCCGATCCGCATGGCGCTCCTCGAACCAGCGCAGTCGCGCGGGGTCATGGCCGATCAGGGCGCCAGGCCGGCCCGCCGGCACCGGCACGAGCGTGAGCGAGTCGGTCAGCCCGAACCGATATCCGGGCGACACGTCGCGGCGGCGCACCCATTCAAGTGGCCCCACGTGTTCCAGCAGCTGTGCCCAGCTGGGTAGCGGCGGCAGCACGACCCCGGACCATTCGACCGGCAGTCCGGTAGCGCCGGCGAGACGCCCTTGCTCGAGCCGAACCACCTCCCGGCCCCCGGTATACCAGACCTCCACCAGGCCGCGCGGGCCGAGCTCGACACTGCCCAGCGCCAGCAGCACGGTCTGGCCGCCCCCGGTAGCCCGCAGGTACTGGAAGGCCGGGTCGAGCGGCTGGCGGTCGACCGCGGCTGCGTTTCCACGCAACGCGCCGGCGGCTTGCAGCAGCGCCTGCCCCTCGCTGGCGCAGCCGGACAGGGCCACGCAGCATGCCAGCGCCATCAGCCACCGTCCACGGACGTCCGGCTTCGGGAAGGACGCAGCAGGCCGAGTGGCGTTCACGCGTGGGGCAATCGACCCGATGCTCCGAAAACCAGAAGGGGCCCGAAGGCCCCCTCTGCGCTCTGTGGTGACGTCGGTCAGGCCGACGCCGGCAAGGACGCGAGCGGGTTACCGGGTGCCGGTGGAGCCGGTGGAGCCGGTGGTATCG
>JBIPNU010000437.1:0-3064 GCA_044370615.1 Burkholderiales bacterium | reverse complement strand
TGCCATCCGGAGGGGGGTGTCGAGTGAGTACGGAGGATCCCGGCCTGCTGCTGCTGTCGCGCAACGTCGGCTACGCGCTGTCGGCGCGCGGGCTGATGCTGGTTACCGCCGAGTCCTGCACCGGCGGCTGGGTGGGGCAGGTGATGACCATGGTGCCCGGCAGTTCCGAGTGGTACGAGCGCGGCTTCATCACCTACACCTACGTGTCGAAGATGGAGATGCTCGGCGTGCAGATGGGCACGCTCGAGGCGTACGGGGCGGTCAGCGAGCCCACCGCCCGCGAGATGGCGATCGGTGCGCTCGAGCGCAGCCGCGGGCAGGTCTCGCTCTCGATCACCGGGCTGGCCGGGCCGGGCGGTGGCTCGGCCGCCAAGCCGGTGGGTACGGTGTGCTTCGGCTGGTCGTTCCTGGATGGTCGCAACTTCACCGAGACCCGGGTGTTCGACGGTGACCGCGACGCGGTCCGGCGCCAGTCGGCGGTGCACTCGCTCACGCGGCTGCTCGACCACCTGCTGGCCTGACCGGGGGGACACCTGCGGAGGGGCTTGCGCCCGCCGTCCACATACCGTATAAATATCGGGTATGGACGGACTGACCACGCGCCAGCAGGAAATCCTCGACTTCATCCGGCGTTTCGCCGAGGAGCAGGGCATGCCGCCCACCCGGGCCGAACTCGCGCGGGCATTCGGCTTTCGCTCGCCCGCCTCGGCCGAGGAGCACCTGCGGGCGCTCGCCCGCAAGGGCGCACTCGAGATGACCGGTGTCGCCCGCGGCCTGCGGCTGACCCAGCCCCCCGGCCTGCCGCTGATTGGCCAGGTGGCGGCCGGCGCGCCGCTGCTGGCCGAGCAGAACGTGCTCGGGCACTACCCGGTGTCACCCGGGCTGTTCCGGTTGCGCGCCGACTACCTGCTGCGGGTGCGCGGGCAGAGCATGCGCGACGCCGGCATCCTCGATGGCGACTGGCTGGTCGTGCACCGCACGGCCGAGGCGCGCGACGGCCAGATCGTCGTCGCCCGCGTCCAGGACGATGTCACCGTCAAGCGCCTGCGCCGCAAGGCCGGGCATGCCTATCTCGTGGCGGAGAACCCCGACTTCGCCCCGATCGTCGTCGATCTCGCGCGCACCCCGCTCGAGATCGAGGGCATCGCCCTCGGGGTGGTGCGCGACCTCGGAGCCACCTGATCCACGGCGGCGGCAGTCCCGCCGCCGTCTCGCCAGCACGGATTCACCGCGCTGGTGCCCTTTCCCACCGCAGGTCTGCAGACGGAGGATGCGATAATGCCGCCTGACTCAGGAGCCCCCCACACGATGGACAGCAACAAGCAGAAGGCGCTCGTCGCCGCCCTTTCGCAGATCGAGAAGCAGTTCGGCAAGGGCTCGATCATGAAACTCGGCGCCGCCGAGGTCGCGCGCGACGTCGAGGTGGTCTCCACCGGCTCGCTCGGGCTCGACCTTGCGCTGGGCATCGGCGGGCTGCCACGCGGGCGCATCGTCGAGATCTACGGCCCCGAGTCCTCGGGCAAGACCACCCTCACGCTGCAGGCGATCGCCGAGATGCAGAAGCTCGGCGGCACCGCGGCGTTCATCGACGCCGAGCATGCGCTCGATCCGCAGTACGCGGCCAAGCTGGGCGTCCAGGTCCAGGACCTGCTCATCTCCCAGCCCGACAGCGGCGAGCAGGCGCTCGAGATCGCCGACATGCTCGTGCGCTCCGGGTCGGTCGACATCGTGGTCATCGACTCGGTCGCCGCGCTCACGCCCAGGGCCGAGATCGAGGGCGAGATGGGTGACCAGCTCCCCGGCCTGCAGGCGCGCCTCATGTCCCAGGCGCTGCGCAAGCTCACCGCCAACATCAAGCGGTCGAACACCCTGGTGGTCTTCATCAACCAGATCCGCATGAAGATCGGCGTGATGTTCGGCAACCCCGAGACCACCACCGGGGGCAATGCACTCAAGTTCTATTCCTCGGTCCGCCTCGACATCCGGCGCATCGGCTCCATCAAGAAGGGCGAGGAAGTCATCGGCGCGGAGACCCGGGTCAAGGTGGTCAAGAACAAGATGGCACCGCCCTTCCGGCAGGCCGAGTTCGACATCCTCTACGGCGAGGGCATCTCACGGCAGGGCGAGATCATCGAGCTGGGCGTGCTGCACCGCATCGTCGAGAAGGCGGGTGCCTGGTACAGCTACAACGGCGAGCGCATCGGCCAGGGCAAGGACAACGTGCGCGAATACCTGCGCGAGCACGCGGAGATGGCCAACGAGATCGAGCGGCGCATCCGCGAGGCCGTGGGTACCGCGGGTGGTCCCCCGCGCGTGCCGGCCGAGGCGGGCGAGGACGACGACGAGTGACCTCTCGCGGGGCGTGCTGTCCCGGCCCGGGCGTGGCACCTGCTGCGGCCGGCGGGTGCCACCCGCCCCGGAGGTCCCGCTTCACCGCTGCGGGGTGCGTCCTCGCGCGACCGGTCGTGCCCCGTTGACCATCGACCGGCTGCCGCGGTGAGATGGCCCGCCCGCCGCTGTCGCTGAGGGGGCGTGCGCTCGGCTATCTGGCGCGACGCGAATACTCGCGCGCCGAGCTGGCGGGTCGCCTGCGTCCCCATGTCCTGCCCGACGAGGATCTCGAGTCGCTGCTCGACGATTTCGAAAGTCGCGGCTGGTTGTCCGAGACGCGGCTCGTGCAGGCGGTGCTCGACGCGACGCCGCGACGCGGGGCCGCACGGGTGCTGCACGATCTTCGCCGGCGGGGCGTCGCCGCCGACCTGATCGAGGCGGCGCGTGCGCCGCTGCAGGCGGGCGAACTGGACGCCGCGCGCGGCTTGTGGAAAAAACGCTTCGGGCGTCCCCCGCTCGATGCGGCCGATCGGGCGCGCCAGATCCGTTTCCTGCGTTATCGCGGATTCGCCACGGGTACGATCGACCGGGTGTTGCGCGAAGCGGGCGACGCCAGCCTTGCCGATCCGGAGCGCGAGGATGACCCCACCTGATTCACCGCCCGTCCGTGTGCTCGCCGGCCCGCCGCGCCCCCCGCCCCCGGGCGGGGGGGGGGGGGCGGGGGGCGGCGGGG
>JBIPNU010000436.1:0-3066 GCA_044370615.1 Burkholderiales bacterium | reverse complement strand
TCGCTCCCGCCAGGCGCGACGCGCAGGGGGTCAGTCGAACTTGAGGGCGGCGGCCTTCACCAGAGCGATCACCGCGTCCATCTCGCGCTGGATGGTCGCGTTGAACTCCGCCTGGGTCATGCTGACCGGCTCGCAGCCCATCTTGAGCAGCGTGCTGGACACGACCGGGTCGGACAGCACCTTCGCCATGTCGGCGGCAAGCCGCTGCACGATCGGTGCCGGGGTCTTCGCCGGGGCGAGCAGTCCGCTCCAGAACGAGTAGTCGCTGTTGGCGAACCCGAGTTCGATCGTGGTCGGCACGTCCGGGAAGGCGCGCGAGCGGGTGGGCGTGGTCACCGCCAGCGGGATTGCCTTCTTCGCCATGATCATCGGCAGCACCGAGGATGAACCGCCCGCGTAGAAGTCCACGCGGTCGGCCACGACATCGTTGAGCGCCTCCGGGCCGCCCTTGTGCGGCACGTGGGTCGCCTTCAGACCCGCGCTGAGCAGGAAGCGCTCGGCGGCCCAGTGGGTCGCGCTGCCGATGCCGGCCGACGAGAAGAACAGCTCCGTCTTCCGGCCACGGGCCACCATGTCGGCGAGCGTCCTGTACCCGCGGTTCGGGTTGACCACGATCACGTTGGGTACCACGCCGAGGTTGGCGATGCCGATCAGTTCGGTACGCGGGTTGTAGGGCGCGTTGGGGAAGGTGGCCGGCGCGGCCGAGTGCGCGGAGGAGTGGATCAGCAGGGTATAGCCGTCGGGGTCGGCGCGGGCGACGGCGGCCGAGCCGATCGTGCCACCCGCACCGGAGCGGTTGTCGACGATCACCGGTTGGCCCAGCGCGGCCGATAGCGGCCCGGTGACCGCACGCCCGAGGACATCGGTGGTGGAGCCTGGCGTCCAGGGGATCACTACGCGAACAGGCTTGACCGGCCAGCCGGGCTGGGCACGGCCGAGAGCGGGCATCATCGCCCCGGCGGCGGTGGCGGCCGACAGGCCGAGAACACTGCGACGTGAAGTCATGCGTTTCTCCTCTCGATGGCGGGGCACGGGGCTGCCCGTGCGCACGCGGTTCGCCGCTCGCCGCGTGGGGCGGCAGCCACCCGCACGCAGGTTACCGCAGATGTCCGGGCTCCGAGCGCCGGCGGGTGGCCTGACCGACGGTACCGGTCACGCCGGCGTCCGTTGCCGCCGGGGTGCCGATCTGCCCGTTGCGGCCGCGCATCGACGGAAGGGCCGCAGGTGCCGGGCCAGGCGCGGCGTGGCGACGCGAGCGGTGAGGGCTCGCGCATCACCCCGTGCGCCCGGAGCCGTTGCCCTACCTTGGCGCTCGGCCTTGCCCGGGTGGGCCGGGTGCCCCCCCGGAGCGACGCCCGCCGGGGCCGGCAGCCGATTGCCCGCGTCCGTGTGCGGCGGGCGTGCGGCGCCTGCAAGGGCCGGCCCCCGCAGGTGTCGCTATCATCAGGGCAGGGGTCGCCGCGTGCGCCGCGCCGATCGGCCGGTCCGGTGTCCGGATGGCACGGGACCCGGGCACACCACGAAAGGAGTCGTCATGGGCAGGATCGAAACGCGCCTGGCAGAGCTCGGCCTGGAACTCCCGGGACAGCATCCGTATCCCAGTCCGAATCGACGGGCCTGCGTGCGCGTGGGCGACATCGTCTTCCTGTCCGGCCACGGCACCGGACGGCGGGCCATGCCGCTGGGTTGCCGCCAGTCCGGCAAGGTCGGCGCCGAGGTGAGCGAGGCGGAGGCCTATCTCTGCGCGAGGGCAGTCGCGCTCACGATGATCGCGACGCTGAAGGCGGAACTCGGCGAACTCGACCGGGTGCGGCGGGTGATCCGTCTGCTGGGCATGGTCAACGGGGCGCCGGGCTTCGATCGGCAGTTCGCGGTCATCGACGGTGCGTCCGACCTGTTCCTCGACCTGTGGGGGCCGGACTTCGGCTGCCACGCGCGCGCGGCGGTGGGGGTGGCCGAGTTGCCGCGTCGCGCGGTGCTGGAGATCATGGGCGAGTTCGAGGTGCATCCCGATCGCTGAGTGCCTGCGGTCGATGTCGGGAAGTCGCAGGCCGGAGGCCACGATGAGGAAGACCGCCCCGAAACGGATCGCGTGCGTGACCACCGCAGCGATCGCGGTGACGTCGGTTTGCCAGGCTGCGAGGGCCGCCGAGGCCTACCCGACGCGGCCGCTGCGCATGATCGTCGCCTTCTCCCCGGGCGGGCCCACCGATCTGGTCGGACGCCTGCTCGCGCAGGGGTTGTCCGAGTCGATGGGCCAGCAGGTGCTGGTCGACAACCGGCCCGGGGCGGGGGGGACGGTCGCCGGCCCGCTGGTCGCCCGCGCCGCGCCCGACGGGCACACGCTCTTCACGGCCGCCAACGGCGAGGTGGCGATCGCGCCGAACCTGTATGCGAGACTGCCCTGGGATCCGGCGAAAGACATCGCGCCGGTGTCACGAGTGGGCGCGAGCCAGTTGCTGCTGGTCGTGCCCGTGTCCTCGCCCGCGACCACGGTGAAGGAACTCATCGCCCTCGCGAAGGCGAGGCCGGGCGCGCTCAACTACGCGTCCTCCGGTACCGGCTCTACCGCCCATCTCTCCGCGGAACTGCTCAAGTCGCTCGCCGGCATCGACATGGTGCACGTGCCCTACAAGGGGGCCGGGCCGGCGCTGGCCGACCTCGTCGCCGGGCAGGTGCAGGTGCTGATCACGGGCTTCTCGTCGGCTTACCCCTACGTGCGCGCGGGCAAGCTGCGCGGACTGGGCGTGACCGGGGCCCGGCGGGTGGCGGCGGCCGCGGACCTGCCGACGCTCGGCGAGACGCTCCCCGGCTACGAGGTCACCTCGTGGTACGGCGTATTCGTCCCCGCGCGTACCCCGCGGTCGATCATCGATCGGCTCAATCGCGAACTGCGCGCGGTCATCCGGCGTCCCGACATGGTCGAGCGGCTCGTCGCGATGGGCATCGAGCCCGAGGGCAACTCGCCCGAGGACTTCGCCGGGCAGGTGCGCGCCGAGACCCAGCGATGGGCGCGGACGATCCGGGAGGCGGGGGTCGCCCGGCAGTAACGACCACCGTTGGCGG
>JBIPNU010000435.1:0-3068 GCA_044370615.1 Burkholderiales bacterium | reverse complement strand
CCGCGCAGTCGATCGCCGCGCTGTTCGACGGTGCCGCCTTCGCGGCCGTGGTCACCGACGACATCCGGCGCGCGGTGTGGAGCAAGTTCGTCACCAACGCCGCGTTCAACACGCTGTGCGCGCTGACGGGTGCTCGCCAGTGCGACGTGGCCTCGGATGCAGGCACCGGCCCGATCGCCGAGGCGCTGATGCGCGAGGTCGAGGCGCTCGCGATCGCCGACGGCAGCGGCATCACCGGCAGCATCGCCGAGCGGCTGAAGGTCGCGCGCGAGAAGGGCATCCACAAGCCCTCCACGCTGCAGGACTTCGAGACCGGTCGCCCGATCGAGCTGGGCGCGCTGGTCGACGCCCCGCTCGAGATGGCCGCCCGCCTCGGGGTGCCGATGCCCGAACTCATGCGCGTGGGCGCGCTGCTGCGCCTCAAGGCTGTCACGGCCGGCCTGCTGCCGGAGACCACCTGACCCTGTCGTCTGCGATCCCAGGTCGCGACCGGCTCCCGCAGGCGGCGCGGCAGACCCTCACGCAGGCAGACGGCGGCCCACCTCTCCACGGCTCGCGCGCACGCACTCGCTCCCGGGCCGGCAACCGGATCGCTTCGCCCGCGTCCACCAGGCACCGATGACGCCCGCATCGCCGCGGCAGCGCCACTCCCGGGCGGCGCGCCGCACCCGCGCACTCGTGCACCCGCGCGCTGTTCGCGCCCCTCGCGCCTCGCCTGCGCACGCCCGGCAGTCATCGCGAGTCTGGCAGTGCCACGCCCCAAGGCATCGAGCGCCGCGGGAACAGCCGCGCCGATCAACCCTCGGCGCCGACCCCCGCCTCGCGGATCACCCGCCGCCAGCGCTCGACGTCCGACTTGAGCTGGGCGGCCGCCTGGTCCGGCGATGAGCCTACCGGCTCCCCGCCGTCGCCGGCGATGCGCTTGCGCACTTCGGGCTGCTGGAGGAAGCGGGCGATCTCCTCGTGCAGGCGAAGCAGGATCGGACGCGGAACGCCGGCGGGACCGAGCACCATCGACCACGAACTGGCCTCGAAGCCCGGGATCGTCTCCGCCACGGTCGGCACGCCCGGCAGCGCCTCGGAGCGCCGGGTCGACGTGACCGCCAGCGCGCGCGCGCGACCGGACTGGATCAGCGGCTGGGCCGAGAGGATGGTGGACGCGATGGTCTCGATCTGCCCGCCCACGACATCGGCGAGCGCGGGCGCCGCGCCCTTGTAGGGCACGTGGGTCAGTTCGACCTTCGCCATCGTGGACAGCAGCGCTCCGGCCAGGTGCGGCCCGGTGCCGATGCCCGACGAACCGTAGCGGATCGAACCGGGCTTCGATCGGGCGGCCGCGAGCAGGTCGCGGATCGACGCGTAGGGCGAGGAGGCGATGACCACGAACACGCGCGGGTTCATCGAGACCGTGCTCACCGCCGCGAAACCGCGTAGCGTGTCGAAGGGCAGCGGGCGAGGCAGGGCCGCGTTGATGGCGAGCGACTCGTTCGCCAGCACCAGCGTGTAGCCATCGGCCGGCGCGCGGGCGACCAGTTCGTGCCCGATGTTGCCGCCGGCCCCCGGCCGGTTGTCGACGACGAACGACTGGCCGAAGCCTTCGGCGAGCTTCTGCGCCACCAGCCGGCCGGTGATGTCGGACGCCGCGCCCGGTGCGAACGGAACGACCATGCGCACCGGGCGGGCGGGATAGTTCTGCGCGTGGGCCGCGGAGGACGCGAGCACTCCGATACCGAGCAGGACCGCCGTCGCGCACATCGTCGCGCACATCGTCATGCCGCAGGTCTTCGCCGTCATGGGGTTGCTCCTGGTCTGGGGGATGGCGACGCGCAGGCTCGCGCGCCGCACCGCAGGGTCAGTTCGCGTCGAAGAATTTCGCCAGCAGCGCGTAGGTCTCCTCC
Organism: Burkholderiales bacterium; assembly: GCA_044370615.1. Classification (GTDB taxonomy): domain Bacteria; phylum Pseudomonadota; class Gammaproteobacteria; order Burkholderiales; family CAIKXV01; genus CAIKXV01. Next base: position 1,170 of record JBIPNU010000435.1, on the reverse strand, counting down.
GGCGCCTCCTCCATCGGGTAGTGCGCGCAGGCGAGCCTGTGGAAGCCGCGGATGTCGCTCGCGTAGTGTGGCCAGGCCTCCTCGGCGCTGAACTCGCGCTGGGTATGGCTCTTCTCCGCCCACATGACCAGCGTGGGGCAGGTGACGCGCCGGCCCGCATCCCAGTCGACCTTGTCCATCGGGTAGTCGACGGTGAGCGTGGCGCGATAGTCCTCGGACATGCCGTGGATGTGCTCGGGCGTGCAGCAGCGCACGTACTCGGCCATCGTCTCCTCGCTGAACTTTCCCTCGCCCTGCTTGGCGAACTTGCGGCGGATGTAGTACTCCTCCTTGCCTTCGAGCAGGCGCTCCGGGAAATCGTAGGGCTGCGCGAAGAAGAACCAGTGGTAGGAGTGGGCCGCGTAGGTCCACTTCATGTGCTCGAGCTGCCAGTGCGTGGGGATGATCTCGATGCTGGCGAAGCTGCGCACCGCATCGGGGTGGTCGAGCGCCATGCGATGCGCAGTACGCGCGCCACGATCGTGTCCGGCGACATGGAAGCGGTCGAACCCGAGAGCCTTCATCACGTCCACCTGGTCCTGGGCCATGCGGCGGAACGAATAGTTCGTGTGGTCGGGCAGCCCGCGCGGCTTGTCGCTGTCGCCGTAACCGCGCAGGTCGGCGCAGACCACGGTGTAGCGATCGGCCAGCCGCGGGGCGATCAGGTGCCAGGTCGCGTGGGTGAGCGGGTTGCCATGCAGCAACAGCACCGCCGGCCCGGATCCCCCGACCCGGAGGTTGATGCTGCAGTCCGGGTCGCTGGTGGGCACCCGCATCTGCCTGAAGCCTTCGAACATCGTCCTCGCTCCCCGAGTGATCCGCGCCCCCGGCGTCGACCCTTCGCCGGCCACCTGCGCGAAGCACGCTCCCGGCACTGCCCGGGCACCGCGACCGCCGCCGGCGCGCCGTATTGTGACGCATCCCCGCGGACGGCGCGCGCAGGCGCGAGCGCGTTGCCGACCGCAGCGGCGCTCGCGCGTTCCCGCGCGGCGCACACCGCGCGGGAACGCAGCGGGGCATACCGGGCAGGTCCGCACAGCCCGCGCGGGATCCCGCGCGCGCACGCGACGCGCACCGCCGTAGCCGGCTGGCCCCGCGTGTCGGGCCGACCGCGGCCGGTTGCAGCCGCCG
>JBIPNU010000424.1:0-3152 GCA_044370615.1 Burkholderiales bacterium | reverse complement strand
CACCCACGTGCTGCCGACGGGACGCCCCGCGCGCTTCTCCTCGCCGCTGGGCGTGTACGACTTCCAGAAGCGCACCAGCCTGATCGAGGTGTCCGCGCGTGGTGCGCGAGCGCTCGGGCCGGTCGCGAGCGTGCTCGCGCGCGGCGAGGGGCTGGAGGCGCACGCGCGGGCGGCCGAACTGCGCCTGGGCGGCGCGGTCGCGAGGCGGGCGGCGGGGATGCCGCCGGTCGCGGCGAAAACCGTCATGCGGCGGGCGACGGGAGGTGGGCGTGGCCGCTGAGCGTGCCGGTACGGCGACGCCGGCGAGCCCGCAGTCGCTGCTGCGGCCCGAGGTACTCGCGCTCTCGGCCTACCCCGTGCCCGATGCCTCGGGGCTGGTGAAGCTCGACGCGATGGAGAATCCGTGGCCGCTGCCGCCGGCGCTCGCCTCCGAGATCGGGCGGCTGCTCGCCGGCGCGGCCCTCAACCGGTATCCCGCGGCCGATGCACCGGCACTCAAGGCGGCGATTCGTGGCGCCCTCGCCGTGCCCGAGGGGTGCTCGATCCTGCTCGGCAACGGCTCGGACGAGATCATCCAGCTGCTCGCGCTGGCGGTGGCCCGGCCCGGGGCGACGATCGCCTCGGTCGAGCCGACCTTCGTGATGTTCCGGATGATCGCGGCGTTCGCCGGATTGCGCTACGCGTCCTGCGACCTGCGCGCCGACTTCTCGCTCGACGTCGATGCGGTGCTGGACCTGCTCGAGCGCGAGCGCCCCGCGGTGATGTTCCTGGCCACGCCTAACAATCCGACCGGCAACGCCCACCCGCGCGCGGCCCTCGAGCGCATTGCGGCCGCAGCGCCCGGCCTGCTGGTCATCGACGAGGCCTACTACGCGTTCGGCGACGACAGTCACCTGGAGCTCGCCGCGCGATGGCCCAACGTGCTGGTGATGCGCACCTTCTCCAAGCTGGGTATGGCCGGCCTGAGGCTGGGTTTCCTGGTCGGCGCGCCAGCCTGGCTGGGCGAACTCGAGAAGCTGCGGCTGCCCTACAACATCAACGTGCTGACCCAGACGGCCGCGACGCGACTGCTCGCGGACTACCCGGTGCTCGCGGCCCAGGCGCGTCGGATCCGCGAGGCGCGCGCGCCGCTCGCCGCCGCGATCGCCGCACTGCCCGGCGCGCGGGTGTTCGAGTCCGAGGCGAACTTCGTGCTGTTCCGGGTGCCCGAAGCGCAGTGCGTCTTCGACGGACTGCTCGCGCGCGGCGTGCTGGTGAAGAACGTCTCGCGCGCCCATCCGCTGCTCGCCGGCTGCCTTCGCGTCACGGTGGGCACGCCGCAGGAAAACGCCCGCTTCCTCGAGGCGCTGGCGCAGGCGCTGGCCGACGCGCCGGTGCCGGGGCAGGGCGGCTGATTTCGGTTACCCTCGCGCCATGCGACAGGCCAAGGTAGAGCGCAGTACCCAGGAGACGCAGATCGCGGTCGAACTCGACCTCGACGGCACCGGCCGCTGCGCGATCGCCACCGGGGTGCCGTTCCTCGACCACATGCTCGAGCAGATCGCCCGCCACGGGCTGGTCGATCTCGACATCCGCGCCACCGGCGACCTGCACATCGACGCCCACCACACGGTGGAGGACATCGGCATCACGCTGGGACAGGCCCTCTCGCGCGCGCTGGGCGACAAGCGCGGCGTTCGCCGCTACGGGCACGCCTACGTGCCGCTCGACGAGGCTCTGTCGCGCGTGGTGATCGACCTCTCCGGTCGTCCTGGGCTGGAGATGCACGTCGAGTTCGTCCGCGCGCGTATCGGCGACTTCGATGCAGACCTGGTGTTCGAGTTCTTCCAGGGCTTCGTCAACCACGCCGGGGTCACGCTGCACGTGGACAACCTGCGCGGGCGCAATGCCCATCACCAGGCCGAGACCGTGTTCAAGGCGTTCGGACGGGCACTGCGCATGGCGGTCGAGCTCGATCCGCGCGCCGGCGCGAGCGTGCCTTCGACCAAGGGCGTGCTCTGAGCGACAGCCGCGTTCCGGAGCGGGGCAGATGACGATCGCGGTAGTCGATTACGGCATGGGGAACCTGCGCTCGGTGGCGCGCGCGCTCGAGCATGTGGCCGGCGGCGTGCCGGTGGTGGTGACCGACCGCCCCGAGCAGGTCGAGGCCGCCGAGCGCGTGGTGTTTCCCGGCCAGGGGGCAATGCCCGACTGCATGCGCGAACTGGACGCCCGCGGGTTGCGGGCGGCGGTGGTGCAGGCCGCGCGCAGCCGACCGTTCCTCGGTATCTGCATCGGGCTGCAGATGCTGTTCGAACGCTCCGAGGAAGGGAACACCCCGGGCCTCGCGGTGCTGCCCGGCGAGGTCATCCGCTTTCCCGGGCCGGCGATGCGCGACGCCTCGGGCCAGCGGCTGAAGGTGCCGCACATGGGCTGGAACGAGGTCCACCAGGCGATGCCCCACCCGCTGTGGGCCGGGATCGCCGATGCCACCCGGTTCTACTTCGTGCACAGCTACTTCCCGCAGCCCGCCGACCCCGCGCTGGTCGCGGCCTTCGCGCACTATCCGTTCGCCTTCTGCTGCGCGGTTGCCCGCGAAAACCTGTTTGCCGTACAGTTTCACCCAGAGAAGAGCCACGATGCCGGACTGCGCCTGCTGGCCAATTTCGTTGCCTGGGATCCCGCCGCCGGTTCGCAGCCGGCAGCCTGAGCCCGGCCAGTTTCCCTCGTACCGAGTGCCGACATGCTGCTGATCCCCGCGATCGACCTGAAGGACGGCGGCTGCGTGCGCCTGCGCCAGGGCGAGATGGATGCGGCCACGGTCTATTCCGACCGGCCCGCCGAAATGGCCCGCCACTGGCTCGATCGGGGCGCGCGTCGACTGCACATCGTCGACCTGAACGGCGCGGTGGCCGGACGGCCCCGCAACGAGCCTGCGATCCGCGACATCGTCGCCGAGGTCGGTGACTCGATCCCGATCCAGCTCGGCGGCGGCGTCCGCGACCTCGACACCATCGAGCGCTACCTCGACGATGGCATCAGCTACGTGATCATCGGCACCGCGGCGGTCAAGACGCCGGGTTTCCTGCACGACGCCTGCGGCGCCTTCCCCGGCCACATCATCGTCGGACTCGACGCGAAGGAGGGGCGCGTTGCCGTGGACGGCTGGTCCA
>JBIPNU010000298.1:0-4178 GCA_044370615.1 Burkholderiales bacterium | reverse complement strand
CGCGCTCAAGTTCCAGGACTACGGCGTGGAGGCGGTGATCTACACCGACATCGGTCGCGACGGCATGATGACCGGCGTCAACATCGAGGCGACGGTGAAGCTCGCGCGCAGCCTGTCGATCCCGGTCATCGCCAGCGGCGGCCTGTCCAGCCTCGATGACGTGCGCGCGCTGTGCGCGGTCGAGGGCGAAGGCATCCCGGCGGCCATCACCGGCCGCGCGATCTACGAAGGTCGGATCGATTTCTCGCAGGCACAGGCGCTCGCCGACTCGCTGGGCGCGCGGGGGGACTGATCGATGCTCGCCCGCCGGGTGATCCCCTGCCTGGACGTCACCGGCGGCCGGGTGGTGAAAGGCGTGAACTTCGTCGGCCTGCGCGACGCGGGCGACCCGGTCGAGGTCGCGCGCCGCTACGACCAGCAGGGCGCCGACGAACTCGCCTTCCTGGACATCACGGCGAGCAGCGACGGGCGTGCGACGCTGATCTCGATGGTCGAGGCGGTCGCCGCGCAGGTGTTCATTCCGCTCACCGTGGGCGGCGGCGTGCGCAGCGTGGCCGACGTGCGCGTGCTGCTCAACGCGGGTGCCGACAAGGCCAGCATCAACACCGCTGCCGTCCAGAATCCCGCCTTCGTGGCCGAGGCGGCGGGACGCTTCGGCTCGCAGTGCATCGTGGTGGCGATCGACGCGCGCCGCGTGCCCGACGCGCCGCGGCAGGCCCCGCGCTGGGAGGTCTACACCCATGGCGGGCGCAAGGCCACGGGCCTCGATGCCCTCGAGTGGGGCGAGCGGATGCAGGCCTGCGGCGCGGGCGAGATCCTGCTCACCAGCATGGATCGCGATGGCACCCGCGAGGGTTTCGACCTCGAACTGGTGCGCGCGTTCTCCGACCGGCTGTCGATCCCGGTGATCGCCAGCGGAGGCGTTGGCTCGGTGCGCCACATGGTCGAGGGCGTGACCGAGGGCCATGCCGACGCGGTGCTCGCCGCGAGCATCTTCCACTACGGCGAACACTCCGTCGGCGAGGTCAAGCGCGCGCTGGCTGCCGCCGGCGTCGAGGTCCGGCTGTAGCCGGCGCCGCGCAGTCGCGATGAGCCAGGACAACCACGACCCGGCCGCGACGAGCGGCTGGCTGGACGAGGTGCGCTACGACACGGCGGGGCTGGTGACGGCCGTCGCCCAGGACGCGGCGAGCGGACGGGTGCTGATGGTGGCGTGGATGAACCGCGAGTCGCTTGCGCTCACCGCGGCCACGGGCTTCGCCCACTACTTCTCGCGCTCGCGCGGCCGGCTGTGGAAGAAGGGCGAGGAGTCCGGCCACCTGCAGCGGGTGCGCGAACTGCGCCTGGACTGCGACGCGGACGTGATCGTGCTGCTGATCGACCAGGCGGGTGGCATCGCCTGCCACACCGGCCGCGAGAGCTGCTTCTATCGGCGCTTCGAGCAGGGCCGCTGGGTCGTGGTCGACCCGGTGCTGCGGGCCCCCGAGGACATCTACCGCGGCGATACGCCGCACGGAGGCGGACATGGAACACGCTGACATCCTGGCGCGGCTCGCCGCGACGATCGAGTCGCGCAAGGGTGCCGCGCCCGAGGGCTCCTACGTGGCGAGCCTGTTCGCTCGCGGACACGACACGGTCCTCAAGAAGCTCGCCGAGGAGTCGGCGGAGACCCTGCTCGCCGCGAAGGACGGTGATAAACTCCATCTGATCAAGGAGATGGCTGATCTCTGGTTCCACGGGCTGGTGCTGCTGGCCTGGCACGGGGCCGGGCCGCAGGACGTGCTGGCGGAACTGGCGCGGCGCGAGGGCGTGTCCGGCCACGACGAGAAGCGCGCGCGACCCTCCGAGTGAGGCAGCGCGTGCGCGCGATCGGCCGCCGCCGCGGCCGCGTACCATCGAGGGTCCGTCGGGGTGTTCGAGCCCGGGCGGTCGACAAGGAGCGGGGACATGGGTTCGTTCAGCATCTGGCACTGGTTGATCGTGCTGCTGGTGGTGGTGCTGGTGTTCGGCACCAAGAAGCTCGGCAGCCTCGGCAAGGACGTCGGCAGCGCCATCAAGGGCTTCAAGGAGGGCATGAAGCCCGAGGACGACAAGACCGCCGCAGCGGCGCCGGCCCAGCAGATTCCCGGCCAGACGATCGAAGGCGAGGTCAAGTCGCGCACCGAGACCCGCGCCTGACCGGGCCCGCCCCGGCAGGCGCCTGCGGCTGACACCGGTCCGCCGGCCCGGCCGCTTCTGCGCGCGCATCGACGATGCTCGATCTCGGCTTCTCGGAAATGATGGTGATCGCGGTGGTCGCGCTGATCGTGCTCGGGCCGGAGCGGCTGCCGAAGGTCGCGCGCACGCTCGGCCAATGGGTCGGGCGCATGCAGCGCTACGTGTCGGATGTGAAGGCCGACATCAGCCGCGAGATGGAACTCGAGGAGTTGCGCAAGTTCCGCCAGACGGTGGAGGAAGCGGCCACGTCGGTGCAGTCGGGCCTGTCCGGGCTGCAGAGCGGCGTGCGTGCCACCGGCGACGAGCTGTCCTCGCTGGTCAGCGGCTCCAGCGGGACGGCGGTGGACTCCAGTGCCTCGCTGCCGCCGCCCGGCGCCTGGGACAGCCCGGCGCCATCGGCCGACACGCTCGCCGCGCAGGCGGGCGATTTCGGCGCTGATCCCGCGGCCGGCGGCCTCGACACGGTCGCCTCGGCGATGGCGTCGCCGGCGCGCCCGGCACTGTATGTCGCGCCGGTCTCGCTGGCGATGGCGAGCCAGGCCGAACCCGCCCGTGGCGCGGCGCGCATGTCCGATCCCGATCCGCTCGCGGCGGCGCAGGTCTGACCATGGCCCAGGACGATCCGGCCGCCGCGGGCACCGAGGAGCAGGGCGAGTCCTTCCTCTCGCACCTGATCGAACTGCGCCAGCGCCTGGTGCGCGCGTGCGCCTCGGTGCTGATCGTGTTCGTCGCCCTGTCGCCGTTCATGAAGCAGATCTTCGACGTGGTGTCGCTGCCGCTCATGTCGGCGCTGCCCGAGGGCACCCGCCTGCTGGCCACCGGCGTGATCTCGCCGTTCTTCGTGCCGCTCAAGGTGACGCTGTTCGTCGCGTTCCTGCTGGCGCTGCCCTACGTGCTCTACCAGGCCTGGGCGTTCGTGGCCCCCGGGCTGTACGAACACGAGAAGCGGCTCGCGCTGCCGGTGCTGGCTTCCAGCGTGGGCATGTTCTTCCTGGGCATGGCCTACTGCTACTTCGTGGTGTTCGGCTTCGTGTTCCGCTTCATCGCGGGCTTCGCCCCCGAGTCGGTGGCGGTCGCGCCGGACATCGAGAACTACCTCTCCTTCGTGATGGGCATGTTCCTCGCGTTCGGGGCCACCTTCGAGGTGCCGGTGGTGGTGGTGCTGCTGGTTCGCTTTGGCATGGCGACCGTCGAGCAGCTGCGCGCGGCACGCCCGTACGTGATCGTCGGTGCCTTCGTCGTCGCGGCCATCGTCACCCCGCCCGACGTGGTGTCGCAGCTGCTGCTCGCCGTGCCGCTGTGCGTGCTCTACGAGGTCGGGCTGCAGATCGCCCGCTTCGTCGGTCTGTCCGCCGGGCGCGGTCGCGGGCGCGACGGCGATGCGGCGCAGGCGGATCCTCCGGCGGGCGGGGCCGCCTGAGCGGAGCCTGCGCCAGCCTCGGCCGTGGCCTGCGGGCGAGGCGCCGTGGCGGACGATCCCGGCGACCGGTCTACCATCGGCCCGCGGGGTGAAGGCCTGCCCCCGGAGCGCGTCGCGCGCCGCCTGCGGCCGCGGGGGCACCCGCCACGGCGGGTGCCGGCAGGCTCCCGAGGGCGATGGTCGCCGCCGGCCGCGGTCGCCCCGTACCCCTTGTCCCTTCCCCCAGCAGTCCACCCGCGCGAGATTCCGATGGATACCCAGACCCTGGCCGACTACCTGGACACCCTGCTGCGGCCCGGCGACTTCCGCGACTACTGCGCGAACGGGCTCCAGGTCGAAGGCCAGCGCGACATCCGTACGCTCGTCACCGGCGTGACGGCCTCGCTGGCGCTGATCGAGGCGGCGGTCGCCCGGGGTGCCCAGGCGCTGCTCGTCCACCACGGGCTGTTCTGGCGGTCCGACCCCGGGGTGCTGACCGGCTGGCGACGGCGGCGCCTCGCCGCCGTGCTCGCCGCCGAGCTCAACGTGTTCGCCTACCACC
>JBIPNU010000384.1:0-3477 GCA_044370615.1 Burkholderiales bacterium | reverse complement strand
CGGAGCTGGGCAACAACACCCAGCTCGGCCTGAAGCTGGGACTGGCCCGCGGCGGCAGCCTGGATGCTGCCGGGCTGGTGGCGGTCGGCGAACTGACCGAGCCGATGGAGGCGCGCGAACTGGCCGCGAGGGTGGCGCAGGCGCTGGGCCGCGAGCCGCTGCTTGCCGGGGACCCCGCGCGGGTTGCCCGGCGGGTGGCGTGGTGCACCGGCGCCGGGCAGTCGTTCATCGAGCAGGCGGTCGGGCGCGCCGAGGTGTTCCTGACCGGCGAGGCCTCCGAGCAGACGGTCCACGTGGCGCGCGAGGGCGGGATCACGCTGCTGGCAGCCGGCCACCACGCGACCGAGCGCTACGGGGTGCAGGCGCTGGGCGAGCACCTGGCCACGCGCTTCGGGCTCGAGCATGTGCACGTGGACATCGACAATCCGGTCTGACAAGCGAGCCAGTTGCGCCGGCAGGACCCTCGGGGTTCAAGCCGGGGGCGCGATCCGGTAGACTCCGGGGTTTGCCGAACCCGCCGTCGTGCGCCCCCGCGGGCGCCCCCCGCGCGAACCGGATCCAGGGCGCGCGCGACCCTCGCGGCCACCCCGGCTGAGCCCTGGCGCCCGGCGAGGTGTGATCGCACCGGCCGACGCGCACAACCCGGTCCCCCCCGTTTCCAGCTCTCCCGGCACTCGTCCCCGCGGCGATCGCCCATTGCAAGCAGAGGTCTTCACCGGCATGAGCAACCCTTCCACCCTCGCCGCCCCGGCGGCACCCGCCGCGTCGATGAGCGATCGGCGCAAGTTCCTGCTGCTGGCCACCGCTGCGGGAGGCGCCGTCGGCGCCGCCGGGGCGGGCGCGCCCTTCGTGGCCAGCTGGTTCCCGAGCGAGCGCGCGAAGGCTGCCGGCGCCCCGGTCGATGTCGAGATCGGCGCGCTCGAGCCCGGCATGCTGGTGCGCGCCGAATGGCGTGGCCAGCCGGTCTGGATCGTCAAGCGCACCCCCGAGATGCTCGCGACCCTCGACAAGGTCAAGGAGCGCCTGGCCGATCCGGAGTCGAAGGCGCCGCAACAGCCCGACTACGCGCGCAACGCCACCCGCTCGATCAAGCCCGAACTGCTGGTCCTCGTGGGCATCTGCACCCACCTCGGCTGCTCGCCGAGCGACCGTCTGCAGCCTACCCCCGAGTGGGTGGGGGGCTTCTACTGCCCGTGCCACGGTTCGGTGTTCGACCTCGCCGGACGGGTGTTCGCGGGGATGCCGGCGCCGAGCAACCTCGTCGTGCCGCCTCACATGTATGTGTCCGACACTCGCCTGCGCGTGGGCGAGGACAGCAAGGGAGCCTGAACCTCATGAATCGCCTGCTCGCCGCCGGCCAGGGTCTGGTCGACTGGGTGGACGCTCGCTTCCCCCTGGTCTCGACCTGGAAGTACCACCTGTCCGAATACTACGCGCCGAAGAACTTCAACTTCTGGTACTACTTCGGTTCGCTCGCGATGATCGTGCTGGTGCTGCAGATCGTCACCGGCATCTTCCTCACGATGAACTACAAGCCCGACGCGGCCTACGCGTTCGGCTCGGTGGAATACATCATGCGCGACGTGGCCGGCGGATGGTTCATCCGCTATGCGCACTCCACCGGCGCCTCGATGTTCTTCGTGGTCGTCTACCTGCACATGATGCGCGCGCTGCTCTACGGTTCGTATCGCAAGCCGCGCGAACTGCTGTGGATCCTCGGCTGCCTGATCTACCTCGTGCTGATGGCCGAGGCGTTCTTCGGCTACCTGCTCCCGTGGGGCCAGATGTCCTACTGGGGCGCGCAGGTCATCGTGAACCTGTTCTCGTCGGTACCGCTGATCGGCCCGGACCTCGCCGTGTGGATCCGGGGCGACTACCTGGTGTCCGACGCCACGCTCAACCGCTTCTTCGCGCTGCACGTGATCGCGCTGCCGCTGGTGCTGGTCGGACTGGTGTTCCTGCACCTGGTCGCCCTGCACGAGGTCGGTTCGAACAACCCCGACGGCATCGACATCAAGAAGAACAAGGACCCGGTGACCGGACACCCGGTCGATGGCATCCCCTTCTTCCCGTACTACGTGGTCAAGGACCTGATCGGCATCGTGGTGTTCTTCATGGTGTTCGCCGCGATCCTTTTCTTCGGCCCCGAGATGGGCGGCTACTTCCTCGAGTACAACAACTTCCTGCCGGCCGATCCCCTGCAGACCCCGGCGCACATCGCTCCGGTGTGGTACTTCACCCCCTTCTACGCGATGCTGCGCGCGGTGCCGGCGATGTTCGGCTCGCAGTTCCCCGGCGTGGCGGTGATGGGGGCGGCGGTGCTGATCCTCTTCGCGCTGCCGTGGCTGGACCGCAGCCCGGTGCGCTCGATCCGCTACAAGGGCCCGATCTTCAAGTGGGCGCTCGCGGTGTTCGTCGTCAGCTTCCTGATCCTGGGCTACCTCGGGGTGGCCACCACGGACGTGTGGGGCAAGATGCCCGCCTTCCTGCCGATCATCGGCGGGGTCGAGGTGGCGACCATCGTCTCGCGCGTTCTCACGCTGGCCTACTTCGGCTTCTTCCTGCTGATGCCGTGGTACAGCGCGATCGACAAGTGCAAGCCCGAGCCGGAGCGAGTGACAGCATGATGAAGGCCTTCCATCCCCTCCGGGCGCTGCGCGTCCTCGCGAGCCTGTTTGCCGCGCTGTGCATCGCCTCGCCGGTCCTCGCGGCGGGCGGGTCCGACGTTCCGCTCAGCAAGGCGCCGGTGAACCTGCGTGACGCGGTGTCGCTGCAGCGGGGCGCCCACCTGTTCGTCAACTACTGCATGGGCTGCCACAGCGCGAACTACATGCGCTACAACCGGCTCACCGAGATCGGTCTCACCGAAGAGCAGATCCGCGAGTACCTGCTGCTGTCGGGCGACAAGGTCGGCTCGACGATGTCGATCGCGATGCGGCCGGCCGATGCCAAGGAGTGGATGGGCAAGGCTCCGCCGGACCTCACCGTGATCGCACGCTCCAAGCGCCCCGACTACCTGTATACGCTGCTGCGCAGTTATTACGTGGACGAATCGCGGGCCCTGGGCTGGAACAACCTCGCCTACCCGAACATCGGCATGCCGCACCCGCTGTGGCAACTGCAGGGCCAGCCGGTGCTGAAGGTCGAGGAACGCGAGTCCCACGGAAAGATGGTTCAGGTGCGCAGCATCGTGCCCGACCAGCCGGGGGTACTGTCGGCGGCCGAGTACGATCGCGCCGCCGCGGACCTCGTGAACTTCCTCACCTACATGGGCGAGCCCTGGCGGCTGCAGAGCGTGCGCGTGGGCATCATCGTCATGTTCTTCCTGTCGATCATGCTCCTGCTGGTCTATCTGCTGAAGCTCGAATACTGGCGGGACGTGCACTGACCGCACGCCGCGCTCGGCCCGCCGCATGGCGGGCCGCGGGCGGGGCCCCGCCCGGGCCCCGGGGGGCCCCGGGCCCCCCGGGGGGGCCC
>JBIPNU010000434.1:0-3081 GCA_044370615.1 Burkholderiales bacterium | reverse complement strand
TACGCTGTGCGCGCGCAGTCGGCGTCCGCAGGACGCTTGCGCGGCCGATGCGGACCGCGCCGGGAGGGTCGGGACAGACCCCGCCCGGGCGCAGCGCCCGGGCGTACCCCCGGGGCGCGGCGCCCGGACGTGCGACCCCGCGCGACACATTCATTCCAGGAGGAGGGATCGATGATCCAGCTGAACGTCAACGGGCGGGTGCAATCGGTCGACGCCGAGCCGTCCACGCCGCTGCTCTGGGTGCTGCGCGAGCAGCTCGGACTCACCGGCACCAAGTACGGCTGCGGCGTGGCCCAGTGCGGCTCCTGCAGCGTGCACATCGACGGCGAGATCACCCGCTCCTGCGTGATCCCGGTCTCCGCCGTCGGCAATCGCCGCGTGACCACGATCGAGGGCGTCTCCGCGGATGCCTCGCATCCGGTCCAGAAGGCCTGGCTGGAGCTGGACGTGCCGCAGTGCGGCTACTGCCAGTCCGGGCAGATCATGGCGGCGATCTCGCTTCTGCGCGCGAAGCCGCGCCCGACCGACCGCGACATCGACGAGGCGATGACCAACATCTGCCGCTGCGGCACCTACCAGCGGATCCGCGCCGCGGTGCACCTGGCGGCGGGCAACGCCAAGGGCCGCGGTTCGGTGTTCAAGGTCGTCGGCGAGGTGCCGGCCACCGAGCAGCTCGCCGAGGCACCCGCCGACGGCACGCGCGAAGCCTGACCCCGACCGACGCCCGAGGAGACCGACGATGAAGATCCGGACCCCGCGCGCCGAGCGCGCATTCGATACCCGCAAGTCCACCGGCACGCCCGCGAGCGCCTCGCGCCGCCGTTTCGTGGTGGGCACCACCGCCGCCGCCGGCGGCGGGCTCGCGCTGGGCTTCGCCCTGCCCGGCACCATCCGCGATGCGAGCGGCCAGGCCGCCGCGCAGGCGGTACCCGAGATCAATGCCTGGGTCGTGGTGCGCCCCGACGACACGGTGGCCATCCGCGTGGTGCGCTCCGAGATGGGCCAGGGTACGCACACCGGCCTCGCGCAACTGGTGGCCGAGGAACTCCAGTGCGACTGGTCGAAGGTGACCCTGGAGCCGGTCTCCGCGGCCCGCAACCTCGCGCGCAAGCGGATCTGGGGCGACATGTCCACCGGCGGCAGCCGCGGCATCCGCACCTCCCACGACTACATCCGTCGCGGCGGCGCGGCCGCGCGCCAGATGCTGATGCAGGCGGCCGCCGCGCAGTGGCAGGTGCCGCTGGCGGAGCTCACCGCCGAGAACAGCGTCGTGCGCCACGCCGCCTCCGGGCGCAGCGCCCGCTACGGCGAACTGGCGGCCGCGGCCTCGAAACTGACCCCGCCGGACCCGAAGTCCATCGTCCTCAAGAGCCCGCGCGACTGGAAGGTGGCCGGCCAGCCGATGCGGCGTCTGGACACCGCGCCCAAGCTCGACGGCAGCAAGCTCTACTCCATCGACGTCCGGGTGCCGGGGATGCTCAATGCGGCCGTGCGGCAGTGCCCGGTCTACGGCGGCAGGCTCGTGAGCTTCGACGCGGCGAAGGTGTCCTCGATGCCGGGCGTCAAGGGCGTGGTACGCGTGAACGACACCACCGTCGCGGTGGTCGCCGACACCTGGTGGCGGGCCAAGACCGCGCTCGACGCGCTCCCCATCACGTGGGATGAAGGCCCCAACGCCAAGGTCACCAGCAAGTCGATCGAGGCGCACCTGCGCACCGGCCTCACGTCGAACGACGCGTTCGCCGATACCGACTACGGCGACGCGGCAAAGGCGATCGCGGGCGCGGCCCGGCGCATCGAGGCGGTGTACTCCACGCCCTACCTCTCGCACGCGACCATGGAGCCGATGGTCTGCATGGCCCGCATCACGGCCGACCGCGGCGAGATCTGGACCTCCACCCAGAACCAGGAACTGGCGATCGCTGCGCTGTCGCAGACCTCCGGCCTGCCGCTCTCGCAGTGCGAGGTGCACAACTACGACCTCGGCGGAGGCTTCGGGCGTCGCGTGACCGTGCCCGACTACATCCACCAGTCGGTGCTGATCGCCCGCCAGTTCCCCGGGGTACCGATCAAGCTGATCTGGAGCCGCGAGGAAGACCAGACCCACGACTACTTCCGGCCGGTTTCCATGTGCCGGTTGCAGGGCGGCCTGGACGACAAGGGCAATCTGGTCGGCCTTCACATCCGCGTGTCGGGCCAGTCGATCAACGCCGCGCTCAACCCGGCCGCGATCAAGGACGGCCGCGACGTGCGCCAACTCCAGGGCTTCTGGAAGGAGCCCGGCGATGCGCAGATCGGCTACACCGTGCCCAACATGCGCATCGAGTACGCGATGCGCAACACCCACGTCCCGCCCGGGCCCTGGCGCGGGGTGAACACCACCCAGAACGGCGTCTACCTCGAGTGCTTCATGGACGAACTCGCGCGTGCGGCGCGCCGCGATCCGCTCGAGTTCCGGCGTGCGCTGATGCGCGAGCATCCCAAGCACCTGGGCGTGCTCAACGCGGTCGCCGAGGCGGCCGGGTGGGGCAAGCCGTTGCCGCGCGGGGTGCATCGGGGCATCGCGCAGTTCATGGGCTATGCCAGCTACTCGGCAGCGGTCGCCGAGGTCTCGGTCAGCGCCAAGCGCGAGGTGAGGGTCCACCGGCTGGTGCTCGCCACCGACTGCGGCCACCAGGTCAACCCCGACCAGATCGCCGCGCAGGTGGAGGGCTCGGTCGCCTACGGGCTGTCGGCCGCCTACTTCGGCGAGTGCACGGTGGATGCCGGGCGGATCCAGGAGCTCAACTTCCACACCTACCGGGTGATGCGCATGGCCGAGTTTCCGAAGGTGGAGACGGTGATCGCGCCGACCTGGGACTTCTGGGGGGGCGTGGGCGAGCCCACCATCTGCGTGACCGCACCGGCGGTCATGAACGCGATCGCCGCGGCGATCGGTCGTCCGGTTCGCAACCAGCCGCTCAAGAACGAAGGCTTCACCTTCGCCTGAGCGCGCGAGCCGGAGTGGGCGTGTCGCGAATCGGGTCGTGGGCGGTGGCGCTGGGGCTGGTCGCCGCCGCGACCGGCCAGGGGGCGTTTGCC
>JBIPNU010000433.1:0-3089 GCA_044370615.1 Burkholderiales bacterium | reverse complement strand
GCACGCACCTCGCCCAGCTTGTCGCCGGCCTGGCCGGCAGTCGCACGTACCAGGGCCTCGGCGTCGGACACCACGGTGCGAAGATCGGTCATCAGCTTGTCACGGGTCACGTCGTTCATGGCAGTCTCCGCGTCAGGGTTTCGAGGGGGCCGGACCTGACCGAGCCGGTCCCGAGGATCAACATCGCCGGATTGTAGGGGCAGCGCGGCGCGCGCGCCGGCTCCGAACCCTCTTCGCAGGGTCGCCCGCCGGTCTCGCGTCGTCCCTGCTCCTTGCGAAGAGTGGGGGCGGTCCGCGCCGAATGCAAGCCGCCGGGTCGATGGCCGCACGGCCTGTCCCGCGCGAGTCTCTCCCGGGCAGCCGTGGGCTTGGTCACGCCTCGCGGCCGGCCGGGGGCAGGTGCAGGTACGGGCGCCCGGCGTCGGCCAGCCGGTCAGGACACGACCTGGTAGTACAGGTTCTGCGGGTGGTTGGCCTGGGCGAAGAAGAACCAGCGCTCGCAGAGCAGGCCGCCGTACTGGACGAGGAAGGCGAGCGCCAGCAGCGCGACCGAGCCCTGCACCAGCCCCGCGAACAGCAGCAGCACCGGCACCGGGAACACAGCCACGAGGAAGATCCACTTCACCGCGCGCAGGGCAGCGCGGGAGCGGCCGTGGAAGAACTCGCGGGTATTGAACGAGCCGCCCATCAGGCCCTGCGAGGTCTGGGCCAGGCGCGGGTGCCGGATGCCGGTCGCGCTCTGCAGCGTCGACGCAGGACGCAGTCGCGCGTTGCGCGCGAGCATCGCCGCGCGCACCGCCAGCGCGACGGCGGCAAGCCCGATCGCCCAGGTCCCCAGCGCCGCGACGAGGTCCTCCGCCGGCGTGACCGCGGCCAGCGCCGTCGCCAGGGTGAAACCCGATGCGCAGCCCAGCAGGGTGAAATTGAGGACGGTCAGCGGCGAGGCCCATTCCTGGAGGAAACGCAGGCAGGCGTAGATCATGCCCGTGCAGACGAACAGCGCCACGCAGCAGAGCAGTGCCAGCCCACCGGCCACCGGTGCCCAGTCGGCCCCGAGCGCCGATCCCGCGCCATAGGCCGCGGTTGTCGCGAGGAAGGCCGGAAGCACGATGACTTCGCGCGACAGCCAGGAGGTCCGCCACATGGTCGCGGCCCGCCAGGCCCGCTCGGGCCGTCCCAGGTGCCAGAACGACGCGAGCAGTCCGAGCGCGGATAGCACCACCGCCACCGCCGCGCCGCTGGCCACGAACCTCGCGCCCGGCGCGCTCGACAGGCCGAGCCGCCCCGCTGCGTCGGCACCGACGACCGCGACCAGCAGGCCCTGTCCTGCGCCGATCAGCGTGGTGAGCAGGATCACCGAAAGCGCTGGCCGCATGTCAGCGCCCTCCCCCGGCCGCCGCCTCGGCCTCGGCGATCAGCGCGGCCAGCGTGCCCGGCACACGACCGTCGCTCGCGAGCGGGCCGTCGCGCCGCGCGACCTCCTCCTCGCTCACCCCGCACCCGGTACGGCGGCGCGGCAGGTAGTGGTTGGCCGGTTGCGTGCCCCACTCGGGCATCAGCGCGTAGCCTCCGCGTTCGCGGATCGCGTGGGAGACCTCGGAGTCGGCGTCGTGCACGTCGCCGAACAGCCGCGCGCTGGTCGGGCAGGCCAGCACGCAGGCAGGCTTGCGCTGCGCCTCGGGGATCGCGGTGTCGTAGATACGATCGACGCACAGCGTGCACTTCTTCATCACCTGCTGGCGCTCGTCGATCTCGCGCACGCCGTAGGGACACGCCCACGCGCAGTACTTGCAGCCGATGCAGCGGTCGTAGTCGACCAGCACGATGCCGTCTTCCTTGCGCTTGTAGGAGGCGCCGGTGGGGCATACCGGCACGCAGGGCGGCTCCTCGCAGTGCAGGCAGGACTTCGGGAAATGCACCGTCTCCGTGTCGGGATAGGCGCCCGCCTCGAAGGTCTGCACGCGGTTGAAGAACGTGCCGGTGGGATCGGCGTCGTACGGATTCTCGTCGGTAAGGAACCCCGCCACGCCGGAGGTGTTCCATTCCTTGCAGCTGGTGACGCAGGCGTGGCAGCCCACGCAGACGTTCAGGTCGATGACCAGGGCGAGCTGGGTCAACGCGATTCCCCCTCTTTGCGAAGCGTGCGCGACACGGGATCGATCGCCGTGGCGACCCCCTTGCCGGCGAAGTAGGCCTGCCACGCAGGGCGCGGCGCATCCATGCCGGGCAGGGACGGCATGGCGTCGAACTGCGGCGAGGACTCCGCGGGCTCGTCGGGTGCCGCCGGGCTGATGCGCACGCGCACGTCGTACCAGCCGGCCTGCCCGGTGATCGGGTCGGAGTTCGACAGGTGCGAGCCGCCGGGCAACTCCTCGCTGATCAGGTGGTTGAGCAGGAAGCCCTTGCGCGACTCGTTGGCCTGCGGCCCCAGCGACCAGGCGCCGCGCGCCTTGCCGATCGCGTTCCAGGTCCACACCGTGCCGGGCTCGACCGCGCTCGAATAGCGGCACAGGCAGCGCACCCGGCCGTGCATCGACTCCACCCACATCCACGCACCATCGGCGATGCCGGCCCCCTGCGCGGTGACCGGGTTCACCATCAGGTAGTTGTGCGCGTGGATCTGCCTGAGCCACGCGTTCTGCGAGTCCCACGAGTGGTACATCGCCATCGGACGCTGGGTCACGGCGGCGAGCGGATAGCGCGCAGTGTCGGTCGCCTGCACTTCGAGCGGCCGGTACCAGAACGGCAGCGGATCGAAGTAGGTGGCGATGCGCTCGCGCAGCGCCTCCGGCGGCTGCCGCCCGGAGTCGCCACGTCCCTGCGCCGCCAGGCGGAACTTCTGCAGTACCTCGCAGTAGAGCTGGATCACCACCGGGTCGGCGTTCACGCGCAGCTTGTTGCGCACCGCCCAGTCGTTGTAGCCCTGGTTCCAGTTGCGCATGTACTGGTGCTCGGGCGGCATGCGGTAGTGGAAGACGCAGTTGTTCTTCTCGTACATCTCCCATTGCGCGGGGTTGGGCTCGCCCACCAGCGACTGGCTGCCGTCCGCGCCCCGCCAGCCGGCGAGGAAGCCCACCCCGGAGTCGGGC
>JBIPNU010000432.1:0-3110 GCA_044370615.1 Burkholderiales bacterium | reverse complement strand
GCGCTGCCGATCCTCGAGACCGGGCTGCCCGACGCCCCGCAGGTCCTGGGGGGGCCGATCCATCGCGACGGTGAATTCCTGCCCCTGTGCCGGGCGGCCCCCCTGCAGGGCGAGCACACGCGGGAGGTGCTGCGCGAGCTCGGCTACGCGCCCGCGGACGTCGACGCCCTGCTCGCTTCGGGCGCGGCCTTCGCCGAGGGTTGAGCGGATCCGCACGGATCCCGGTCAGCCGACAGCCGTCGAACGCGGGCGGGGTCGCACGATCGCAGCCTTCGCGGCACCGGTCCGGACCGCAGGGCGACGCCGCGCCCGCAGCCCGGCCGCGAGGAAGGGGATCACGTGCGCGAGCGCCGTCTCGGGGCTGCGGGTGTCGAAGCGCGAGCCGGCGATGGTCTGGATCTTCCCGGTGTCGGCCTGCACGAACAGCATCACGCCGTAGAGGCAGTTCAGGCGCCAGTAGAACTCCTCCTCGGGCAGCTTCGCGAGGATCTTGCGCAGCTCGCGCGGCACCACGGTGAAGTCGGGCGTGTAGATCTCGGCCATCAGGCGGTGGACCTCGGGCGTCGGGTCCATCGACGCCCGGCCTAGCAGCCGCCGGAAGGCGTCGTGGCCGCGCGTGGCCCGGAACACCGGCTCGAGCAGCGCCCACAGCACCGCTTCGAGCGCCGGCCGTCCGCGCGAGGCCTGCTGCACGCGACGCAAGTGGGCCTCGCGTTCGTGCTGCAACGGCACCGCGCGGCGATAGAAGACCTCCTTGAACAGGTTCTCCTTGGTGCCGAAGTGGTACGGGACCGCGCCGAGGTTCACGCCGGCGGCAGCGACGATATCGCGCACCGACACGCCGCTGTAGCCGCGATCGGCAAACAGCCGCTCGGCCGCATCGAGCAGGCGCTCGCGCGCCGGCCGCGCTCGCCGCACCCGCCCGCGCTCCGCGGGCGCGAGGGAAGCCCGGGCCGAGGTCTTCTTCACGCCGGCCATCGGAGCGGAGCCCTGGGCGAGGTCTTCTTCACGCCGGGCATCGTACACCCGCATCGCGTCGCTTGACCACGATTCATACAGGCGTATCATTTTTCGAACGATGACGAGGTGGCGATGCGCCCGTGTCCGCGGGCACCTCACGCCCCCGCGCCGCACGCGAGGAGACACCATGGAAAAGGACCGGACCGTTGCCGAGGCGATCGCCTCGTGCCTCGCGCGCCACGGCGTCGAACGACTGTTCTCGCAGAGCCTGCCCTCGGCGATGGTGCTCGCCTGCGAGGACCTCGGCATCCGCCAGTACACCTACCGCACCGAGAACGCCGGCGGCGCGATGGCCGACGGCTACGCGCGCATGTCGCACAAGGTCGGCGTGGTCACCGCCCAGAACGGCCCGGCAGCCACCCTGCTCGTGCCGCCGCTCGCCGAGGCGCTCAAGTCTTCGGTCCCGGTGGTGGCGCTCGTGCAGGAGGTCGACCGCCCGACCGCCGATCGCAACGCCTTCCAGGAACTCGACCATATCGCCCTGTTCCAGGGCGTCACCAAGTGGGTGCGCCGGGTCACCGAGCCCGGACGGGTCGAGGACTACGTCGACATGGCCTTCGGCGCGGCCACCTCCGGCCGTCCCGGACCGGTGGCGCTGCTGCTGCCCGCCGACCTGCTGAAGGAGCCGGCGACTGCCGCAGGCGCTCGCAGCGCCTGCCTCGGGCGCTTCCCGCTCGATCGCGTGCTCGCCGATCCCGAGCGCCTGGAGGCGGCCGCCACCCTGCTCGCCGAGGCAAAGCAGCCGGTCGTCATGGCCGGCGGCGGCATCCACCTGTCGGGCGCGGCGCACGAGCTCGCACGGCTGCAGGAGACCGCCCATCTCCCGGTGATGACCACCGTGATGGGCAAGGGCGCGGTCGACGAGCGCCACCCGCTGTCCCTGGGCGTGGGCGGCAACGTGCTGGGCACGCACTCCCCCTCCCGCGCCCTGAGGCCGCTGGTCGAGCAGGCCGATGTCGTGCTGCTCGTCGGCACCCGCACCGCGCAGAACGGCACCGACTCCTGGTCGATGTTCTCGCCCGGCACGCGGTTCATCCACCTCGACATCGATCCGGGCGAGATCGGCCGCAACTACGAGGGCTTGCGCCTGGTGGGCGACGCGAAGCTCACGCTTGCCGCGCTCGCGCAGCGCCTGGCGGGGCGCCGGCAGCGCTCGGCGACCGTGGTGGACGCCATCGCCCGCGCGCGCGCCGAACACGCGGTGGCGATCGCGCCGCGGCTCGCCTCCGACCAGTCGCCGGTCCGCCCCGAGCGCCTGATGGCCGACCTCGCCACGGTGCTCACGCCGGAGACCGTCGTGGTCGCCGACGCGAGCTACTCCACGGTCTGGGTGGCCTGCTACCTCCGGTCGCTTGCCCCGGGCATGCGCTTCCTCACCCCGCGCGGCATCGCCGGCCTGGGCTGGGGGCTGCCGATGGCGATGGGCGCACGGGTCGCGAATCCGGCCGCGCCGGTGCTGTGCATCGCCGGTGACGGAGGATTCGGCCATGTCTGGTCGGAACTCGAGACCGCGCGACGCAACGACACCGCGGTCGTGGTCACCGTGCTCAACAACGGCGTGCTCGCCTACCAGAAAGACGCCGAGGACGTGAAGTTCGGCCGCCACACCGCCGCCTGCGTATTCTCCCCGGTCGACCACGCACAGGTCGCGCGTGCCTGCGGCTGCCGCGGCGTGCGCATCGAGCGCGCCGCCGACTACCTGCCGGCCGTGCACGAGGCGCTCGCCGCCGGCGGCACCACGGTGATCGACGTGATCACCGATCCGGACGCCTATCCGCCGATCACCCTGTTCGACCGGAAACTCGACGAGGTCCGCCGCTCGCGGGCCTGAACCCATTTCACGGAGGAACGACCATGACCACGCGGTTCGAAGACTACAAGGACAAGTTCCAGAACATCCGCTTCCGTCGCGAGGACGGCATCCTCGAGATGACGCTGCACACCAACGGCGACTCGATGCGCTTCGGGCCGGTGCCGCACTCCGAGATGGAGCAGGCCTTCCTCGACATCGGGCGCGACCCGGAGAACCAGGTCATCATCCTCACCGGCACCGGCGAGGAGTTCACCGGTCCGGCGGTAGCCTCCTCGGT
>JBIPNU010000430.1:0-3118 GCA_044370615.1 Burkholderiales bacterium | reverse complement strand
CCGGGCAATTCGGGCGGCCCGCTGCTCGACATGGCCGGCAACATCGTCGGCGTGGTGGTGAGCAAGCTCAACGCCCAGCGCGTGTTCCAGCAGACCGGCGACCTGCCCCAGAACATCAACTTCGCGGTGCAGGGTGCGGTCGCGCGCCTGTTCCTGGAGGCCGCTGGCGTCCGTGTCCAGGAGGCCTCGTCGGAGTCCGAGCGCAAGGCGGCCGACGTGGGTGACCTGTCGCGTGCGTTCACCGTGCAGATCCTCTGCCAGCGATAGCGACGGCGGCCGGGAGCGCGCGATCGCCGACTCACCCCGGGCGCTGGGCGTCGACGATCGCCTGCTCGAGCACGTCCACGCCGAGCAGGAAGTCGTCCAGTTCCATCGCCTCGCGCGGATTGTGCGAGCCGTGGTCGTTGCGGATGAACAGCATGCCGCAGGGCACTCCGGCGTTGGCGAACACTGCCGCATCGTGGCCGGCGCCGCTGGCGATCGGCTCGCTGTCGACCGCGGCGGCGCGGCAGGCGCGCGAGAAGCGTTCCACCCACGCGGGATCCATGACCGCCGGCGCGGAATACAGGCGGTTGTCGAATTCGAAGCTCACGGCGCGCGCGCGCGAGATCTCCTCGCACTCCTGGCGCATCAGGCGATAGAACTGCTCGAGCGTGTCCGGGCTCTGGCTGCGGACCTCGAAGCTGAAGGCAACCTCGCCCGGGATCACCGACACCGCATGGCTGCGTGGATCGGTGGTGAACACGCCGCAGGTCATCACGAGGTCCATGCCCATCTGCTGGAGCACGCGCCACTGCTCGTCGAGGTTGGCGAGCAGCTGCGCGACTGCCAGAACGGCGTCGCGGCGCAGCCACCGCGGCACCGCGCCGGAGTGGCCCGCCTCGCCGCGGCACACCACGCGGTTGTGCCGGATGTTGCCGCGGATGCCGGTGACGGCCGCCACCGGCCATCGGCGCGCCACCATGGCCGGCCCCTGCTCGATATGCAGTTCCAGGTAGGCGGCGACTTGCGCAGGATCCATCAGGCGCTCGCCTGCCGCGACCCGGTCGACCGGTACGCCGAGCCGGGCCATCGCCTCGCGCAACGTGCCGCCGCCGGCGCGGTGGCGAAGGTCGAGTTCCGCGGCGCCGAGGCCGCCCAGCAGCGCGAGCGAGCCCATGTAGGCCTTCCCGTACCACGCGCTCTCCTCGCCGCGCAGCGCGAGCAGTCGCACCGGCTGGCGCAATCCCGCGCCTGCACGCTGGCGGCGCAGCAGCACCAGCAGGCCAGCCACCACGCCGGCCAGCCCGTCGTAGTTGCCACCCTGGGGGACGGAATCCAGGTGCGAGCCGATGAGGATCGGACGGCCCGCAGGCTCGTCCTGCAGCCTGACCAGCAGGTTGTCGCCCGCGTCGCGTGTGCACTGCAGGCCGGCGGCGCGCGCGTGCTGCTCGATGATCGCCATCGCGCGCGACTCGCCCTCGCCATAGCTCTCGCGGGTGACGCCCACCCCATCGAAGCTCGCCTCGCGCACGGCGTCGAACAGCCGCCGCGCGAGGTCGGCATCGGACGCGTCGATCGCCGCGCTCACCGCGATCCTCGCGCCGCCGTGGAGGCCGGGATGCCCGCCCCGCCGTGGTTCACCGACCATGCGACCGGATCGGCGAGGAAGGCCTTGATGTCGCGCGCCTGCTCGGGCTCGAAGTAATTGAGCGACTTGGTCGCGGCGAATACGTCCTTCCACGTCGCGAGCGCATGCATCCGGATCCCGTTGGCCTCGTAGGCGGCGCGGCTCTGCGGATAGACGTCGTAGTCGAACAGCACGAAGATGTCGCGCAGGTCGGCGCCTGCCCGCCGCAGCGCGAGCGCGGTGCCGATCTTCGAGAGTCCGTCCGTCGTGAGGTCGTCGACGAGCAGGCAGCGTGCCCCGCTTGCCAGTTCGCCCTCGATCTGCGCGTGGCTACCCCACCCGGCCGCCTTCTTGCGCACGTAGATCATCGGGCGCTCCAGGCGCTCGGCGATCCAGGCGGCGAATGGAATGCCCGCGGTCTCGGTGCCTGCCACCACGTCGATGCCATCGCCGAGCGCCGCACGCAGCAGGTCGGCTGCCTGGTCCATCGCGCGCCGGCGCCACTGCGCGTGGGACATCAGGCGCCGGCAGTCCACGTAGACCGGGCTGGCCCAGCCCGTCGTGTAGATGAACGGTTGCCGCTCGTAGACGCGAACGGCGCGCAAGGCGAGCAGGGCCTGGACGGTGTCGGCCGCGGCGCGCTCGGCGGGGGAGGGGAGGGACATGGCGGTCGGGTCTCGGGCTGTGCGGAAGGCGGGGGCGGGCGGCGAAGTCTGACATGGTAGTCCGGCGAGGCCGCAGCCGCCGGCTCCGGAGGCCCCCGGGCTGCGTCAGCGAGCGCCTGGATTGTGCGCGATCCGCTCAAGTGAAATCATCCGGTGTCCGATAAGCATCCGGGTCGGGTTCGGTCCCCTCGGGGATCTGGCCCGTCCACGTGATCGACGGAACGGCACCAGGATCAATGCGAGAGAGGGAAAGGGAGCAATGACGATGCGCGTGCGAGGGTTTCTGGCTGCGGTGGCAGCTCTGGCATGGATGGTTGCGGCGGGCAGCATGCCGGCCCGCGCCCAGGATGCGAGTTTCGAGCTTCAGAACAACGGCGGCACGGCGATCCGCGAGGTCTTCGTGTCGCCCAGCAGCAGCGGGCAGTGGGGGCGTGACGTCCTCGGGGCCGGCGTGATCCAGCCCGGCAACTCGCAGCGCATCACCCCGTTCGCGAAGGAGTGCATCTTCGACGTCAAGGTCGTCTGGGCGGGCGGCGCCAACGAGGAGCGTCGCCGGCAGAACCTCTGCCAGATCTCGCGCATGACCTTCAGCGGCGGCGCCGGTGGCGTGGCGGGGGGCGTGGCCGGTGGCAGCGCCGGGGGCAGTTCCACGCCGGTCGGCTCGCGCGGTGGCGATCCCACGTTCGACCTCGTGAACGCCGGCAGCGTCTCGATCTTCGAAGTCTACGTATCCCCCTCTTCGATCAACGACTGGGGGCGCGACGTGCTGGGCTCCTCGGTGATCAGCGGGGGCAACCGCCACCGCATCCGGCCGGCGGCCAGCAGCGAGTGCGTGTTCGACATC
>JBIPNU010000429.1:0-3122 GCA_044370615.1 Burkholderiales bacterium | reverse complement strand
TGCGGGAGTTGCGGGATGCCTTCCGCGAGGCGCGGGGCCCGATCGGCCGCGATCGCCTCGCCCCGACTCGACCCTCGGCAACCATCCAGTCCACAAGGCCGGCGCACGACGACCGGTCGCGGGTTCCGTACCCCCCTAGAGGAGCAGCAGCGATGATCAAGCAGCGTGAGTTCGCGACGCCCGCGCGCGCGTGGTTCTTCACCGTCGGCGCCACGCTGGCCTTCGGCCTGCCCGCGACGGCCGCCATCGCCCAGCCCGCGTGGCCGGTCAAGCCGATCCGGATGATCGTGAACTTCCCGCCGGGCGGCGGCACCGACGTGACCGCGCGCATCATCCAGGCCGCTTTCTCCAAGGAACTCGGCCAGCAGATCATCCTCGACAACCGCGGCGGCGCGGCCGGGGCGGTGGGCGCAGAGATCGCCGCGCGCGCGGCACCCGACGGCTACAACCTGCTCTGGACCCTGTCCTCGCACACGATCAACCCGTCGCTCTACGGCAAGCTCAACTTCGATACCGAACGCGACTTCGCGCCGATCTCGCTCGGCGCGAACGCACCGCAGATCGTCGCGGTCACCAATGCGCTGCCGATCACCAACGTGAAGGAACTGATCGCGTACGCGCGCGCGAATCCGGGCAAGCTGTCCTACGCCTCGCCGGGCGTCGGCTCGCCGGGCCATCTGGCGGGCGAACTGCTCAAGCAGCAGGCCGGCCTGGACATCCTGCACGTGCCCTACAAGGGTGCCGGCCCGGCGATCCCGGATGTCATCTCCGGCAACGTTGCGCTGCTGATCTCGACGATGTCGGCGGCGATGTCGCATGTCCGTGCCGGGAAGATGCGCGCACTGGGCGTGACCAGCCTCAAGCGCTCCGACGGCGCACCGGACATCCCCTCCGTCGCCGAAGGGCTGAACGGCTTCGAGATGCCCTCGTGGTTCGGCCTGCTCGCCCCCGCCGGCACGCCAAAACCGATCATCGACCGCCTGCATCAGTCGCTGGTGCGCACCCTCGCGATCCCGGAGATTCGCCAGAACCTGATCGCGCAGGGCGCCGACCCGGTCGGCAACACGCCCGAGCAGTTCGCCCGCCAGATCCGCGAGGAACTGAAGCTGTGGGCGAAGTTCATCAAGCAGACCGGCATCAAGCCCGAGTAGCCGGCCGCCGCGCGGCGCGGCGCGTGCCGCGTCGCACGGCATCTTCCTCCGCGAGTCTGCCGGGACACGCCCGGGAGCAGACGCTCGACCGTCCCACCCGCAGGCACCTGCAGTGCACGGCGGCCGGGTCCGTTTCGCTCCGATTCGTTGCGTGCCAGGTCCTTCCGACCGGACGACGGGACGTGCCTCGACGCCTCGGGCTCGAGGCGAAGCCCTTGTGGTCGAGCGCCGCTGAGCGTCACGACATGGCCGGCTCGCTGAGGTAGTCTCGCGCTCTTCGCCCGCCCGCACCCGCGCATCCGTTCGTCATGACAGACGCTCCCGCCCCGCGTACCGTTCGCCACTGCGTCGACCACTGGGCCGAGGCCACGCCCGATGCGCCCTATCTCATCGCGCCCGAGACCGGC
Organism: Burkholderiales bacterium; assembly: GCA_044370615.1. Lineage (GTDB taxonomy): Bacteria > Pseudomonadota > Gammaproteobacteria > Burkholderiales > CAIKXV01 > CAIKXV01. The sequence goes on along the minus strand of JBIPNU010000429.1, from coordinate 1,564 downwards.
GCGGTGATGACCTACGCGCAACTGCAGGGGCACTGCCGGGAACTCGCGCGCGTGCTGCTGATGAACGGCATCGAGCCCGGCAGCAAGGTCTCGCTGATGATGCACAACGGCTACCAGACCGCCCGGCTGCTGCTGGGCGCGATGTACGCCGGCATGGTGGTGCAGCCGATCAACCTGCTCGCCCAGCCCTCGCAGCTGCGCTACGTGCTGGAGCACTCCGACACCCGCGTCGTGTTCGCCGCGCACGAGTTCGTCGAGCGCCTGCGCGAACCCCTCGAGGCCCTCGCGGCCGCGGGCAATCGCGACGTGGCGGTGTTCCCGCTCAACCCCGACCAGATCGACCTCTTCGACGACCCGTACATCGCGCACATGCCGCTGCCGCCGGTGGCCGAGCCAGACGAGGCGCTGCTCATGTACACCTCGGGGACCACCGGCGTGCCCAAGGGCGTGGTGCAGACGCATCGCGCCGTGGTCTCCGGCGGGTGGTTCACCTCGCAGGCCCATGCACTCACGCCCGCCGATCGGGTGCTCTGCGCGCTGCCGCTCTACCATATCAACGGCCAGATCGTGACCACGGTGGCGCCGCTGGTGCACGGCGGGTCGGTGGTGATGCCGCATCGCTTCTCGGCCTCGAACTTCTGGTCGCTGGTCGCCGAGCACCAGTGCACCTGGATCAACGTGGTCCCCACCATCATCGCCTACCTGCTCAACGGACCCGACCCGCGCGAGGTGGGCCTCGACATCTCCCGCGTGCGCTTCTGCCGCTCGGCCTCGGCGCCGCTGCCCCCCGAGCAGCACCTCGCCTTCGAGCGACGCTTCGGCATCGGCGTGATCGAGACGATGGGCCTGACCGAGACCAACGCGCCGGCGTTCACCAATCCGCTCGACCCGGCGCGGCGCAAGGTGGGAAGCCCCGGCCAGGCCTACGGCAACGAGGCGCGCATCGTCGATGCGCAGGGGAACGTGCTGCCCCCGGGCACCCCGGGCGAGATCATGCTGCGCGGGGACAACGTGATGAAGGGCTACTACAAGGCGCCCGACCTCACCCGCGAGGCCTTCGACGCCGAGGGCTGGCTGCACACCGGCGATGTCGGCTACCTGGACGAGGACGGCTTCGTGTTCGTCACCGGCCGCATCAAGGAGCTGATCATCAAGGGCGGCGAGAACATCGCGCCGCGCGAGATCGACGAGGCACTGCTCCGCCACCCGGCGGTGCTGGAGGCGGCGGCCGTGGGCATTCCGGACGCCAACTATGGCCAGGAGATCATGGCCTGCGTGATCCTCAAGCCCGGCGCGCAGGCGAGCGCCGAAGACCTGCGGGAGTTCTGCCGGGGCGAACTGGGCCCCTACAAGACCCCGAAACTCATCCGGCTGGTCGATGACCTGCCCAAGGGACCCTCGGGCAAGGTCCAGCGACTCAAGCTCGCCGAGCTCGCCTGACCCGCGCGCCGACTTGCGCTCCAGGGCGTCGCGCGTGAGGCCCTTGGACGCGGCGTCTGCGAGCAGGGAAGGCAACGCCCCACCGGAGGCAGAGGGCGATGCTTCGCCGAAGGGGCAGGGTGAA
>JBIPNU010000428.1:0-3124 GCA_044370615.1 Burkholderiales bacterium | reverse complement strand
GTGCCTGCGCAGCGTGGCCTCGGCGTCCTTGATGTCGGGCGACAGGCCGCGCGAGCCCCACCAGACCTGGTAGGTGGGCGACCTGATCACGGTGTAGCCCGGCGCCTGCACCGGGGCGCTGCCCGGGGGCAGGATCAGGTACCTGCCGCCCTTGCCCTTGTCGGGCCCGGTCTGACCCATGTCGGTGATCGGGCGCTGCCAGATGTCGTTCACGCCGCCCGCGGTGGCGCCCGCGGGCACTTCGATCACCAGCGGGCCCTTCTCGGCCAGGTTCCAGAAGCTGAAGGCGTACATCGTGGTCAGGTTGGGCGTGAGCATGCCCGCCTTGTCCTCGAGGGACTGGTACAGGACGATGTCCCCGTCCTTCGCGCCGAAGTTGTTCAGGTGCGCCTGGTGCAGGTTGCGGAAACCCACCGCCGGCAGGCCCCACAGGTAGGCCTGGGTGGCCCGCTGGAAGTCCATCTCGTCGTACAGCTTCTCGAGTGCCGCGCGGGACGGATAGCCGTTCTCCAGCTGCAGCGGGCCGATGCGCGTGTCGAGCGTCTGCGCGCCGGCCCGAGGACCGGTGAACAGGCAGGCGAGGGCGAGGGCCGTCGCGAGGGCGTGCTTGCTTGGGATCGTCATGATGCCTTCGGGTCGGTGGAGGTCGTGTTCACGAGCGCCCGCTCGCTCGGGCTCGACGGCGGGGCGATCAGCGGCGCTCGACCAGGGGCGGCAGCGTCCAGGTGCCGTCCATCAGCGCATTCCTGGGGCCATAGAACCGGGCTACGAAGAAGAACGGCCCCTTTGGAGCCGGCAACCAGTTGGACGCCTTCTCCGGTCCGGGGTCCTCGCTCTGGATGTAGATCTCGAGCGACCCGTCGGCGCCCTGCCTGAGGCCCGGCGTGCGGTCACCGAGCGAATACCGGCCGATCGGGTTGTCGACGAGCAGTCGTTCCGGCAGGTTGTACATGGTGATCGACCAGAACTCGGTGACCGGCGGCAGCCGGCCCGGCTCGAATCGCAGCACCCAGCGCCGGCTGCCGTCGAGCACCTTGCCGTCGGGCCCGGTCTGCTGGCTGGCGTAGACCGCCTCTTCCGTGCTGTTGCCGTAGATGCCCAGCATCGCGCCCATCGAGCGGTAAGTCAGGTACTCCGCGCCCAGTTCGGCGCGCGTGCCGAAGAACCCCTTCGAGCTCGTCTGGGTCAACGCCTTCCTGCCGAGCGCCGCGGAGGCCTCCGCGATGCCCTGTTCGATGGCCTCCCGGGTCGCGGGATCGAGCGCGGCCGGATCGAACGGCCTTCCGGGGCCGATGCCGATCTTCGCGAAGCGGGCGAGCATCGCCTTCTCCGAAGGCACCGTCGGCATGAACGGCAGGAGCGTGTTGAGGTATCCGATGAAGCCGATGCCCTCGGCCTGCTTCGCATCCCAGGCGGGCCATGCGACCGCCGGCGCGGCCTTGGGCGCGGGCCTGCCGGTGAACGTGGAGAGGGGCGTGAGCGTGTAGCGGGCCTGGATGGCCTGCAGCGCCGGGATGTCCTCCGGTCCCGAAAGCTGCGTGCGGGTCAGCGTCCCGACGAAGTCCGTCTCCGCGCGAAACACCTTGGTGATGCCCTTGGGCACCTTGCCCTTCCAGCGCGGCCCGACGAACAGGTAGGTGCCCGCCTCGCGCCCCGTGGCCCGCACGCCGGTGTAGGCGAAGTTGTGCGTGTGGAGATCGAACCACTGGTTCACGTAGTAGCGCGGTGCCGGCACGGCGGGCAGCGACAGCACGACGGGCTCGGCGCGCAGGTCCAGCCAGGCCCATGAATACGGTGTGTCGTTGTTCGGCGTGACGATGTCCTTGTCCGCGGGGGTCGCCGAGCGCGCGTAGTGCCGGAAGCGGTTGAATCCGCCGACGTACCCGGGGAAGTCCCTGTTCTGGGTCTGGCTGTAGAACGTCTGGTAGCCCTGGACGGGGGCGTAGGCGTAGAGCCAGGCGTCACGGGCGATGGCCCTCGCTTCGGCCGGCGCCACCGTCGAGGCGCCCTTCGCGTGCACGCCGAGCGTCGGCGCGAGACTGAGCGCCGCCATCGCGACGGCGAGACGCAGGATGCTGCTGAACGACATCGAAGCTCCGACCCGGGTGAACTGGGGCGAAGTGTGCTCGGCAGGGATCCATAGGACAATGCCATATCGACTATGGCTTTCATGCGAATCGCGCATAGCTTCAGCCGTGCCGATCCGAGGAGCGTGCCCTGATGTCAGTCGACCTTCGTCTGCTTCGCCACGCGCAGTCGCTGGCGGAGCACGGCAGCTTCAGCCGGGCCGCAGAGGCGCTCGGCATTGCGCAGCCCTCGCTGAGCCGCGGCATCAAGGACCTCGAGGAGCGGGTCGGGCTGCGCCTGTTCAATCGCAGCCGCTCCGGTCACGAGCCGACCGATTTCGGACGTGTTTTCCTCCAGCATGCGGCCTCCGTGCTGGCGGAGGTCGGCGATCTCGAGCGCGAGGTGGCGCTCGCCAAGGGGCTCGGTACCGGAGAGCTCTCGGTGGGGCTGGGGCCCTACGCGGCCGAGGTGCTCGGGCCGATCTGCGCCGCCCGGTTCGCCGCCGCGCATCCGGGCGTTCGGCTGCGGAGCCTGCTGAACGACCCGGTGGTCATGGCCCGATCCCTTCGGGCACGCAGCATCGATCTGGGCATCGCGGAGGCCAGCGTGCTGGAAGCAGAGGACGACCTGGAGGTCGTCGCCCGGCTCGCGCCGCTGCCCGGCTACGTGCTGGTGGGTGCCGGTCATCCCCTGGCGGCGAAGGCCCCGGTCGAGTTCGCGAACGTGCTCGACTATCCGTTCGCCCAAGTGGTCATGCTGCCGCCGCGGGTGTTCAAGCCCATCCTCGCGGCCCGCCGCCCGCGGGTGCGCCGCGCGGGGGCCCAGGCGGCACCGTTCCCTGCGATCGAATGCCCGACGCTGCGTTTCGCGTTGGGGATCGTGGCGAACTCGAGCGCGTTCACGTTCGGCAGCCTGGGCCTGGTCGAGGCCGAGCTCGCGGGCGGGCAGATCTTGCCGCTGCTCCAGGCGCCGTGGATGCGCGCCGAATGGAGCGTGGTCCGCCTGCGGAGGCGAACCCTGTCGCCCGCGATGATCGCGTTCATCGGGCAAGTCCAGC
>JBIPNU010000427.1:0-3126 GCA_044370615.1 Burkholderiales bacterium | reverse complement strand
GGAAGGTGCGCAGGTGCGCGCAGTCGGCGAGGCGCGGCTTCGAGGTGGCCTTCACCTCGATGGGCAGCAGCTTGCCGCCCGTCTCGATCACGAAGTCCACTTCCTCGCCGATCGTGGTGCGCCAGTAGGCGAGTTCCACGCGGTCTACCTGCGCATCACGCCAGGCGAGCAGATCGTGCAGCACCAGGTTCTCCAGGTGTGCGCCCTCGGGTGTCGTGGCGCCGAGGTGCAGCGCCACACCGGTGTCGCCCCAGAATATTTTGGGCGACTTGATGAGCCGCTTGCTGCGGTTCACCGCATAGGCGGGCAGACGCACAAGCAGATACGAGGTCTCCAGCAGATTGAGCCAGCGGTGTACCGTCGGCTGCGGCAGGCCGACATCGCGGCCGAGCTCGGTCTGGTTGAGAAGCTGCCCCAGCCGGAGGCAGGCGGCCTGCATCAGGCGGCGGAAGTCCGGCAGCGCGCTGATCGAGGCGAGGTCCTGCAGGTCGCGTTCCAGATAAGTGCGCACGTAGCCGTCGAACCAGATAGCGCGGTCGGCCGGCGTGTTGAGCTCCAGCGCCGGCGTGGGAAAGCCCCCGCGCAGCGCAAGTGCCCGCCAGTCTTCCTCCGGGGCATCGTCGGCCGAAAGCAGATCGCGCCACTGCGCGTCGGGCGCGGCCAGCAGCTCGTCCCAACGCCCTGCGCGTCCGCGCCCGAGCTGCTCGCGCCGGGTCATGGGCCATAGCGTGAGGTAGCTCGCGCGGCCGGCCAGTGACTCCGACACCTGCCGCATCAGGAGCAGGTTGGCCGAGCCGGTGAGCAGGAAACGCCCGGGCCGGCGGTCGCGGTCTATGGCCCGCTTCACCGCAAGCAGCAGGTCCGGCTCGCGCTGGACCTCGTCGATCGTGAGCGGATCGTTGCCGCCCAGCAGGGCCTCAGGGTCGCGGCGCGCCGCATCGCGCACGTCGAAGTCGTCGAGCGAGCGGTAGCGTCGTTCGCCCGGCACCAGTTTCTCGACCAGGGTGCTCTTGCCGGTCTGCCGTGCGCCGGTGAGCACGACGACCGGCATCACGCGCAGCCGCGCGGCGAGCGCGTCGTCCACCAGGCGGGGCAGGGTCTTCACGGCATGGATGAAATTCATTCACGGCGCGGATTAGCAAGCCTGGCGTACAGCTTCCTGGCGGATGCCCCTGACTGCCGGGGCCGACGCAAGGTGGCCCTGGGCCCGAGCTCCCTGGTGCGAATCGAGCGGAAGCAGGTCTCATGCGATAGGCTGCCTTCACCATGCGGCCGAGGCGCTCGGCTTGTTACAGGCTCGCGAGCACTTCGGCGCGAACCCGAGGCGCATGCCGCATGACAAGCGGACCTTGAGCACACGCATGAGTACACATCCACGGCGATGAATCCGGAGGAGCTTGATTGATTCAAAAGGCCCTGCCGGCATTGCATCGAGCGCGAGCATCGCGCCGAGCAGGACGCATCCAGCCCGCCGTGCAACGTGGCCGCCGTGGCGCCTCGAGGACGCTGTCGGCGTACCGGTGGAGGGTCAGTCTGTCCCGTGTTGCGTGATGCCTTGCCGTCGCGCGTGATGGGGACAGCGTCGCGCGCCATCCGTGATGTCGACCCTACGGTATCGGGACCGGAGCGTCGAGCCGCGCGCAAGGACGTCCTCACCGTGGCACGGCTGTGTATCCGGGCGTGCGCTCAGGCCGGAGCGAGTGTTCGCTGCGCGAGCCGGCTCTTGCGGGCTTCCTCGCTGGTACCGGGCGCAGGTTCAGGAGCCGGATCAAGGGCGGTGGCCCGGAATCTGTTTCACAGACATCACACGCCACTTGGCTGCCATGGCCCGGCAGGCCTTCTTTCGCCAGGCGACACGATGCTCAGACGCAGACTGCAGCGCCTGCTGCCAGACGAGACCACGCTCAGGGAGCGCCGAGGCCTGAAGTGGCTGGGCCCGCTGCTGGGTCGGCGAGGCCTGTGGCACCTCAGCCGCAGACGGGTGGCCGCCGGCGCTGCCATCGGGGTCTTCTTCGGCTTGCTGATTCCCGTCCTCCAGATCGCGTTGTCGGCGATCGCCGCGGTGGCCTCGCGCACGAACCTTCCGGTGGCGGCGGTCAGTACGCTGGTGTCGAATCCGTTCACCTTTGTACCGATCGGAGTGGCCGTGTATACGGTCGGCACGCTTCTGCTCGGGGATCCAGCGGCAGCGGCGCAGGCCGAGCTTGCCGTCTCCGCGATCGGCGAGGCGACCGATATCGGCTGGCTCGAATGGGGACTCGGCATCGGGCAACCGCTGTTCATCGGGCTGGCCGTGTTTGCGGTGGTCGGAGCGACCGTGACGTGGATCGGGGTCAACGCGATCTGGATCGTCGCGGTGCGTCGTCGGTGGGCGCGACGGCGCAGCCGCTGACCGTGAGCGCGGTAGCGCCCATTCCGGCCCAGGTCGGCAGACCGCAGGCGACGATCAGGATCAGGACGAGGCCGGGCGCAGCAACACCAGCCAGGGTCGCTCCGCCGAGCGCAGGAGCCGGCCTGATGCGTCCAGGGGCAGGCGCAGGCGGGTGACGCTGTTGCCGATGTTGCCGCCGATTGCGTGGGCGACACCGTTTCCGACGTCGACAACGATGTCGCAATGATAGGTCCCGTTGCTGTCGGGCCGCAGAAGATCGTCGAAGTGAGAGACCCTGCGGACGGTGTCGCCTCGGGGCGCGCAGGCGAGGTCCGCAGAGCGCGGCGTATGTGTCCTCGCGTCCAGCGCGATGACGCCTGCCCCACGAGGGGCCATGCGGGCGTGGTGGATATAGTCCCAGTGGCGTGCACTGGGCGGGAAGGCACGCTCGGGTACGCCCGCCGATCGCATCACGAAGGAGATGAACACGGCCGACCAGGGCTGCAGCGAACCATCCGGATAGCGCAGGCGCCGCAGCGCAGTGGCCGGATCCGAGAAGCTGTTCCAGTACAGGAGTACCCGCGTGGTGTAGGGCGGGTCGTGTTCGAAGGCGGGGGGCGTGCCAGGATCGGTCGCGGCTCCTGCCGCCACGCCGCGGCGAGCCCAGAGCGTCCACTCCTGTTCGGCAATCTGCACGATGCGCTCGCGGATCGAGGGCAGCGTGACCACGCGGCCGCCCAGGCCTTTGTCGAGCA
>JBIPNU010000426.1:0-3132 GCA_044370615.1 Burkholderiales bacterium | reverse complement strand
ATGGACCGGCGCCTGAAGGCTGCGCGCATGCCCAAGGAAGCCAAGAAGAAGGCCGATTCGGAACTGAAGAAGCTGCGCCTGATGTCGCCGATGTCGGCCGAGGCGACGGTGGTGCGCAACTACATCGAGACCCTGATCAACCTGCCCTGGCGCAAGAAGAGCCGGATCAGCAAGGACCTCGACGCGGCGGAGACGGTGCTCGATACCGACCACTACGGGCTGGAGAAGGTCAAGGAGCGCATCCTCGAATACCTGGCGGTCCAGCAGCGCGTGGACAAGGTCAAGGCGCCGATCCTCTGCCTGGTCGGGCCGCCCGGCGTGGGCAAGACCTCGCTCGGCCAGTCGATCGCGCGCGCGACCAACCGCAAGTTCGTGCGCATGTCGCTGGGCGGCGTGCGCGACGAGGCCGAGATCCGCGGGCACCGGCGCACCTACATCGGTTCGATGCCGGGCAAGATCCTGCAGAACATGAGCAAGGTGGGTGTGCGCAACCCGCTGTTCCTGCTCGATGAAGTCGACAAGATGGGCATGGATTTCCGCGGCGATCCCTCCTCGGCGCTGCTCGAGGTGCTCGATCCCGAGCAGAACCACACCTTCGTCGACCACTACATCGAGGTCGACTACGACCTGTCTGACGTCATGTTCGTGGCGACCGCGAACTCGCTCAACATCCCGGCACCCCTGCTCGATCGCATGGAAGTGATCCGGCTGTCCGGCTACACCGAGGACGAGAAGGTCAGCATCGCCACCCGCTACCTGCTGCCCAAGCAGATGAAGAGCCACGGGCTGCGCGAGAGCGAACTGGCGGTGGCCGAAAGCGCGCTGCGCGACATCATGCGCCACTACACCCGCGAGGCGGGGGTTCGTTCGCTCGAGCGCGAGATCTCGAAGATCTGTCGCAAGGTGGTGCGTACCCTGGTGCAGTCCGGCAGCCGGCGCGCCGCGCGCGCCGCAGCCGAGTCCGAGGCGGGGGGGGCGGCGCGCGGACGGCGCATCACGGTCACCGCGCGCAATCTCTCCAACTACCTCGGCGTGCGCCGCTACACCTACGGCATCGCCGAGAAGCAGAACCAGATCGGGCAGGTCACCGGACTCGCCTGGACCGAGGTGGGGGGCGAACTGCTCACCATCGAGGCGGTCGTGCTGCCGGGCAAGGGCAAGATGACCACCACCGGCAAGCTCGGCGACGTGATGCAGGAGTCGATCCAGGCCGCGCTGTCGGTCGTGCGGTCGCGTTCGCGCAAGCTCGGCCTGTCGGAAGACTTCTATCAGAAGAACGACATCCACATCCACCTGCCGGAAGGCGCGACGCCCAAGGACGGTCCCAGCGCGGGCATCGGCATCTGTACCGCGATGGTGTCGGTGCTGTCGGGCATCCCGGTGCGCGCGGATGTCGCCATGACCGGCGAGATCACGTTGCGTGGCGAAGTGCTGGCGATCGGCGGGCTCAAGGAGAAGTTGCTTGCTGCCCAGCGCGGCGGCATCCGCCTCGTGCTGATCCCGCAGGAGAACGTCAAGGATCTCGCCGACATTCCGGACACGATCAAGTCGCGGCTTGAAATCCGCCCCGTGAAGTGGATCGACGAGGTGCTGGCGGTCGCGCTCGAGCACGCTCCCGAGCCGTTGCCCGAGCCGGTCGCGGTGCCCGCCGAGGTGCCCCTGCCGGCGACCGCGCCGGTCGAGGAGACCGCGCGCACGCCCGGGCTCAAGCACTGAGGGGGCTCTCGCGGGGCGCCTTGACACCGCGCGCGGACGGGCCTGTACAATCCGGCCCTCGCTGCACACGGCCACAGGCGTGCTCGGCGAATGCGGCAGTCAGGCCGAGGGCGGCGAATCGGCACCGCGTGACGCGGTGCCCGCGGGCCGGATCCCCCGGCGTGCCGGGCGAAGGTGCGCAGCCTCGCGGGCATCCCGCGGCGCGAGACGCGCGCGGCGGGGTGTCGAGCGGGCAGGCGCCTGCGCGATCGCGAGCAGTAGCGCTACCGTATCGTGCCGGCGCACACAACAGGACACATCGGGGGGGCTCGGGTGAACAAGCAGGAACTGATCGACGCGGTCGCCGAGGCGGCCGATCTTTCCAAGGCCTCGGCCGGGCGCGCGGTGGACGCGACGCTCGAGGCAATCCGCAATGCGATGCGCAAGGGCGATGCAGTGGCGCTGGTGGGCTTTGGCACCTTCTACGTCGGAAAGCGAGCCGGGCGTACCGGGCGCAATCCCCGGACTGGCGCGCCGATCCGGATCAAGGCGGCGAAGCTGCCGAAGTTCCGGCCCGGCAAACCGCTGCGCGACGCGCTCAACTGATGCCGTGCCGCGACGCCGAAGGCGTCGCGGGGCCGGGTGCTTAGCTCAGCTGGTAGAGCGTCGCCCTTACAAGGCGAATGTCGGGAGTTCGATCCTCTCAGCACCCACCCGATCGGACGGCTCGCGGCACGGTGCAGGATTTCGTGCGGCGGGCTACAATGTCGGTCTTTCCGGAGTGGTAGTTCAGTTGGTTAGAATACCGGCCTGTCACGCCGGGGGTCGCGGGTTCGAGTCCCGTCCACTCCGCCAGCAGATTTCAGGAAGAGTCGACCGAGGCGAACGCGAGTTCGCCTCTTTTTTTGCCCGTCGCGGTCGGTGCGCCGCGGCAGACCGGGGGTCAGGTCCATGTATGATTTCCTCGAGAAACGCAAGCGCGTCGCGCAGGTGATCCTCGCGCTGCTGGTGCTGCCGTTTGCCTTCTTCGGGCTGGAGACGTATTTCCAGGGCGGGGGGCGCGAGTCGAAGGTGGCCGAGGTCGCGGGCGAGCCGATCTCCGAGCGCGAATACCAGATGCGGCTTCGCGAACAGCAGGATCGCCTGCGCGAGGCACTGGGTCCCCAGGCCCGCGCCGAGATGTTCGACAGCGCCGAGTTCCGCACTGCGGTGGTCGAGGGGATGGTCCAGGAGCGCCTGCTGGTCGGGGCTGCCACCCGCGCCGGGCTGCGCGTGACCGATGCCCAGCTGCAGCAGGTGATCGCCGGTCAGCCCGAGTTCCAGGAGAATGGACAGTTCTCGTTGCGGCGCTACCAGGCGGTGCTGCAGCGCGCGGGCATGAGCGAGCTGGCCTACCAGGAGCGCATGCGCACCGAGCTCGCGCTCTCGCAGGTGCAG
>JBIPNU010000425.1:0-3135 GCA_044370615.1 Burkholderiales bacterium | reverse complement strand
GAGGTCCGCGCGCATTGCCCACTCCTCCGCGCTCACCCGTTCACGGACGCTGGGGACGATGGGTAGCGGCGGCGGGACGTCGGTCAGGTCGTTCATGGCTTCTCCGGTGCGCCCGATCCGTGCGGTGGCCAGGCGTCTGGGTCCGTCCGGCATTGTCCGCCGTCGCCCGGGCGCGTGCAACGCCGGGTCCGACCCGCAGGGAGGGCGCTGGCAGGAACGCGCCGACCTTCGCTAAGCTCACTAGCCTCGCCCGCGGGCAATCGCGGGACCATCACGGCATCGAAACGGAGGCGACGCATGAGCGCGCAGCGGCGGCAGGCGGAGGGCGAGGGGCCGGTTCAAGTGGCCCGGCTGGACATCGAGCAGACCGAGGGTCGTGCCCGCGAACTGCTCGAAGGGGTTCGGCGCAAGCGGGGCAGCGTGTCACCGCTGTTCCAGGCCATGGCGCATTCGCCGACGGTCATGTCGACCTACCTGTCGTGGCATTCGGCTGCGGCCGGCCTGAGCCTGCCGGTTGCGCTGCGCGAGCAGATTTCGATCGCGGTGTCCGCGGGAAGCGGTTGCGGACAGTGCGTGTCGGCGCACACCCGGTTCGGGCGCGAGGCGGGGCTGTCCGACGCGGAACTTGCCGCGGCGCAGGACGCTCGCTCCGAGGATCCGCTCGCGCAGGCGGCGCTGACCTTCGCGCGGCGGGTGCGCGAGACCGATGGCCATCTGACGGCCGACGACTTCGCGGCACTGCGCGCGGCAGGCCTGGGTGACGCGGCGATGGTGGATATCGCAGCCCTGGTGGCGATGAACCTGCTGACCAATTTCGTCAACAACCTCGCCAAGGAACCCGCCGAGGCCGAGCGTGGCTGATCCCGCTGCGTGCCGGGATCGCACTCCTGCCGCCTCGCACCGGCACGAGGGTCCGTGCGCACTCGCGGCACACCTCGCGCTGCGCATCTCAGCCCGGGTCTCAGCCCGGGTCTCAGGCCGGGGCCGTGCCGGCGACTCCGCGCGAGGGCGGCGCTCGATGGCGCCCGGGGAGGTACGGACCGGCAAACACAGGGCGCGCCGCGGCCTGGTGGAGGTCGGCCAGCGCCCGGCGGCGAGGTGGCAGGGCGTGCGTGCCGGCCTCGTGGGCCTGACGATGGTCACGGTGGTCGGCGGTGCCGTTGCGCAATCGTTTCCCGTCAAGCCGGTGCGCATCGTCGTCCCCTATGCCGCCGGCGGACCGGTGGACACGGTCGCGCGATCGCTGGCGGGCGGGCTGGCGGCGGCGTGGGGGCAGCAGGTGGTCGTGGACAACCGCGGCGGCAGCGGCGGCGCGCTGGGCGCCTCGCAGGTCGCCCGCGCGGCGCCGGATGGCTACACGCTGCTCGTGACCAACAGCGGGCCGATCACGGCCTACCCTCACCTGCGCCGCCAGTTGCTGTTCGAGTTCGAGCGCGATCTCGCGCCGGTGTCGTTGCTCACCACCTCCAGCCTGGTGCTGAGCGTGCACCCGGCACTGCCGGCGCGCAGCCTGCAGGAGTTCGTGGCGCTCGCGCGACGGCACCCCGGCAAGTTGTCCTATGCCACCTCCGGTACCGGCGGCGTGCAGCATCTGGCCATGCTGCTGCTCGAATCGCGCGCGGGCATCCGCCTGCTGCACGTGCCCTACAAGGGTTCGTCGCAGGCGGTCGCCGACCTGGTGTCGGGGGAAGTGCCGGTCCAGTTCAACAGCGTTCTCGGCACGCTGCCGCTGGTGCAGGCGGGCAAGATGCGAGCGCTCGGCGTCACGTCCCCCGCGATGATCCCCGCGCTGCCCGGGGTCGCGCCGATCGCGGCCACGTATCCGGGTTTCGAGCTGACGAGCTGGCTCGCGCTCTACGGGCCGGCGGGATTGCCTGCCGCGCGTGTCGAGCACCTGCACCGCGATGCGGCCACCGTGCTCGGCTCGACCGAGTCGAGGCGGCGGCTGGGCGAACTCGGCCTGGACGTGACCACCACCGGCCCCGCGGAGCTGGTGGCCTACGCGCGGCGCGAGCACGCGCTGTTCGGGCGGCTGATTGCCGAGGCAGGCATTGAACGCGAGTGAGCGCGCGGGCAGGATGGCTTGAGCGCAGCCGTCGACGGGAGGAGGGTCTGATGCAACGGTCGTCCATCGCAGGTACGGGCATGCGGTCCGGTGAATCCCGCTTCGCGTTCCAGGCACGGGGTATCTGCCGCGTGAACGGGGCGGCGGCTACGCGGCGGCTGCGCCTCCTGCCGGCCCATCTGCCGGCGCGCGAGGCCGGGGCGCGGTCGGGCGCCGCGGCCGGTACGGTCGGCGTGATGCTGCTGCTCGTCGCGGGGACGGTTGCCGGGCAGGGCTATCCGACGCGACCGCTGCGCTACATCGTGCCGTTCCCGCCGGGCGGGGGCGCCGATCTCGTGGCCCGATCGGTCGCACAGAAACTCTCGGAGGTGCCGGGCTACACGGTCGTGATCGACAACCGGCCCGGCGCGGGCACCATCGTCGGCGCCGAGGCGGCCGCACGTGCGGCGCCCGACGGCTACACGCTGTTCATGGGATCGAACACCACCAACGCGATCAACCCCAACCTGCACGCGAAGCTGCCCTACGACGCGATCCGCGATTTCACGCCGGTCTCCCGCCTCACGTCCTTTCCGAACATCCTCGTGGTCCATCCGTCGCTGCCGGCGCGTTCGGTGAAGGAACTGGTCGCGCTCGCCCGCTCGCGACCGGGGGAACTGAATTTCGGCTCCTCGGGCAGCGGCACGCCCGCCCAGCTCGCCGGGGTGATGTTCTCGGACGCGGCGAAGGTGCGCATGACCCACGTTCCCTACAAGGGCAGTTCCCCCGCGCTCGGGGCGCTCATGTCCGGCGAGACGCAACTCATGTTCGCGAGCATGGGTTCGACCCTTCCGTTCGTGCGCAACGGACGCCTGCGGCCGCTCGCGGTCACCTCGGCGGCGCGCTCGGCCGCCGTGCCGGACATCCCCACGGTGGCCGAGTCGGGTTTCCCGGGCTTCGAGGCGATCACCTGGCACGGCATGATGATGCCGGCCGGCGTGCCGGCGCCCATCGTGCAGACGCTCAACGCGCAGGTGGTGCGCATCCTCGGGCAGCCCGACTTCCGCGCGTGGCTGCTCACCCAGGGCGCC
>JBIPNU010000554.1:0-2552 GCA_044370615.1 Burkholderiales bacterium | reverse complement strand
GCGCTGCCGGCGTACACCGCAGACATCGGCACGCCGAGCGGAAAACTGTAGGGTCGTTCAGGTCCCTTGGCGATCACTCGAGACTGGCGAGCTGGCGTCCGAGAAAGTCGCTGGTCGAGCGCATCCGGGACACCATCCCGTCGAGTGCGATGAACTGCGCACGATAGCGCTTCTCGATCGTGTCCAGACGCCGACCGAGCTGCTCGCGCTCGGTACCCAGGGCCTTCACGCTCGCGTCCAGGCTGTCCGAGCGGCTCTTGAGGATCGCCGCGTTGTCGAGCTGGTCCCGGGCGAACTGCGCGAGTTGGGCGGCGAAGCCGCGGGTGAACTCCACGCTGCCGCGCGCGCCCAGCGCGCCACCGGCCACGCGCAGGCGCAGGCCGTCGGGCGAACGCAGTTCCTGGCCGACCCCGGTCGACTCCACCCCGCCGATACGGCCGGCCGCATCGAGGCCGCTGGTGGCAGTTGGCGCGCCGCCGAACAGCGTGGCGGCGGCGTTTCCACCGACCGACTGCACCGATGAGTCGCTCCCGAAACTGTCCGAGGTCACGGTCAATACGCCAGCGGCGGCGGTCACCTGCACCGAGCGCCCGCTGCTCGACAGCGCGGTGGCGCCGTTCAGCCGCGACTGCAGCTCCAGCGCGAGCGCGCCGGCCGACGCGTAGGTGCCGGCGGTCAGCGTGACGGTCGCCTCCAGCTGGTCCACGCGCAGCTGTACCGTATCGTTGACGCCGGCGGTGATCACCAGCCCGGCCACCGCGGAGCCTGCAAGTCGCCCTCGCGTGGCCAGCTGGGTGACGTTGACCGCATAGGTGCCGGCATCCACCGCGTCGGCGGCGCCGAGGTACTCGACCTGACCGTCGGAGGGACGACCGACAGTGCCGAAGAGCGCCGCAACCGCCTGCGGCGCGGCGGCCATCGCGCGCTCGAAACGAGCGGCGTTGAGCGCGAGCGTGCCATCGCGCTGGGTGGTGATGCCGATGTCGGCGAGCGTGCGGAAGTCGCCCACCCCGGCCGGCAGCGCCCGGTTGAGCATGCCGCGCAGCTGCGACTGCAGCGTGCGCACCGCCGGGTCGCCGTAAAGGGTGCCCGCCCGCTTCGTCGCCACGTCGTAATTGCCCAGATCGTTGATCGGCCGCATCACGTCGTTGAAGCTCTTGACGAAGCTTTCGGCCGCGCTCTTCGCCCCGGCGGTGTCGCGGGCGACGGTCACCGTCACCGGCGCGCCCACGCTGGTCTTGAGCAGGCTGAAGGCCACTCCGGGCACCGCGTCGCTGACCGCGTTGGTCGGCCGGGTCACGGCCACACCGTTGATCTTCAGTTCCGCGTCGCGCGCAGCCACGGTCTGCCGCAGGGTCTGGGTTCCGGCCGGGTCATTGGCCAGCAGCGACTGCAGGGCGCCATCGCCGGCCACCGAGATCCGCATCGCCCGCGCCGCGCCGGTGCCCTGGCCGTCCAGCACCAGGCGCCAGGGCGAGGCGCCACCGTCGTTGATCACGCTCGCGCGCACGCCGATGCCGGCGGCATTGATCGCGTCGCGGATGTCGTTGAGCGAACTCGCGCCGGCGGCGATCGTCACCGTGCGCACACCGCTGCCGCCCGAGGTGAAGCTCGCGCCGGTGTAGGTGCCGGTCGTCTCGCTGAACGCGCCGCCGGACACCGTGCCGAAGTCGAAACTGATCGTGCCTGCGCCAATCGCGGCGGTGGCGCTGGCCTGCCCGGCCGCCACCAGCGAGGGCGCCTGCGCGAGCGCGAGTGTCTCCACCCGGTAGCTGCCGGGCGCGGTGCCGGCCACTGCGGTGGCGGACAGGGTGTCGGCGGCCGAGGAGGTGGCGGTAGCGCCGGAGAACCGGCCGGGCGATGCCAGGCCGCTCATCGTGCTCTGGAAGAGGCCGAGCACGCTGCGGATCACGCCGAGTGCCGACAGCTTGGCCTTGAAGCCGGTCTCGCGGCTGTCGAGCTTGGCCAGCGGTTGGCGCTCGACGGTCATCAGCTGCGAGACCAGTGCGTTCACGTCGATGGTGGGGCCGATACCGCCCGCGTTGATCGCCATGCGTCCTCCGGATGCGTGTGGCTCCTTAACGGCACCGCCCGGCCGGGCTTGAGGCCGGGCCGGGGCAGGCGGGGTGTGGAAAGTCAGGCCCGGTACATCCGGGCAGGCAGGTCAGCTCGGGATCAGGCCTCGCCCTGGATCAGCAGGCCCTGCATCCGCTCGATCGCACGCGAGATCGCGAGCATCTCCTCGGACGGGATCTGGCGGATCAACTCGTTGCTCTCCGCATCCATCACGCGCACGACCATCTGCCCGCTAGTCTCGTCGGCGACAAACTGCAGCCGGCTCTGCACCGCGCGAACCACCTCGTTGCTGGCCGACACGGCGGCGCGCACCTGCTCGGCCGAGGGCTGCTCGGTCGGGGATTGCGGGGCGGAGGCCGCGACCTGCGCGGGTGCGGCCTGCGGATCCGGCGAGGATACCGCGCGCTGCGCGAGCGCCACGTCGGGACGAGTGGCCGCGGTGCTGGCCGGGGGGGAAGGCGGGATCACCATTTCGA
>JBIPNU010000047.1:0-9585 GCA_044370615.1 Burkholderiales bacterium | reverse complement strand
CGCGGGTCCATGCCCGCGCCGGACAAGAAAAATGAACCTCGAGCAGGCAGCGAATTTCGATATCCAGGTCGGCGAACCCTGGATGTGGGGAGCATTCGTCGTTTTCGTCATCGCGGCGCTGGCCGTCGACATCCTGCTGCTCGAGCGCAAGGGCGCCAAGGCGGTGAGTTTCAAGGAGGCCCTCAACTGGTCCATCCTCTGGGTCGCCCTGTCCCTGCTGTTCAACCTCCTGCTGTTCTTCTACCTCTGGGACAAGTACAGCGCGCCCGAGTACGTCGACAGGTTCGGCGCGGACTTCGGCTGGTACGTCGCCTGGGAGAAGTCGCTGGAGTTCCTCGCCGGTTACCTGATCGAGAAGTCGCTGGCGGTGGACAACATCTTCGTGTTCCTGATGATCTTCACCTTCTTCGCCACGCCGCCGGAGTTCCAGCGCCGGGCGCTGATCTACGGGATCATCGGGGCGATCGTGCTGCGCGCGGTGATGATCCTCGTCGGCGTGTGGCTGATCCAGCACTTCCACTGGATCCTCTACATCTTCGGCGCCTTCCTGGTCTACACCGGCTACAAGATGTGGGCGCATGCCGACGACGAGCCCGATCTGGAATCGAACCCGGTGCTGAAATTCCTGCGCAGCCGGATGAAGATGACCCGCGAGTACGCGCAGGAGAAGTTCTTCGTGATCCGCGACGGCGTGCGCTACGCGACGCCGATGTTCGTGGTGCTGATCATGATCGGCGTGATCGACGTCGTGTTCGCGGTCGACTCGATCCCGGCGATCTTCGCGATCACGCTGGACCCGTTCATCGTGCTGACCTCCAACATCTTCGCCATCCTGGGCCTGCGCGCGATGTACTTCCTGCTGGCCAACATGAAGGACCGGTTCCACCTGCTCAACTACGGGCTGGCGGTGATCCTGGTCTTCATCGGCTGCAAGATGCTGCTCCTCGACATCTACAAGATCCCGATCTACATCTCGCTGTCGGTGGTGATCAGCGTGCTGGCGCTGTCGATGTTCCTCAGCCTGAAGATCCCGCCGAAGTCGCCGGCGAACGACCAGAACCCGTGACGGCCGCTGCGGCGGGCGGCCCTGCCGCCCGCTCGCGCCTGCGTGTAGAGTCGCCTCGCCCGCTCGCGCCTGCGTGTAGAGCCCTGCCGCCCGCTCGCGCGGGCGTGTAGCATTCGGCCTCGGCGGCGCTGCCCGCGTGCGGGCCGGCCACGCGCGAGCGCGAGGAGCGAAGGTCATGGGCTTCGGCAGCATCATCATCGGCGACGAGATCCTGAGCGGGAAGCGCCAGGACAAGCACTTCGCGACCGTGGTGGCCGCCCTCGGGCGGCGCGGTCTGGAACTGGCGTGGAGCACCTACCTCGGGGACGAACCCGAGCGCATCGCCCTGGCACTGGAGCGTGCGTACGCCAGCGGGGACGCCGTCTTCTCCTTCGGCGGCATCGGCGCGACGCCGGACGACCACACCCGGCAGGCGGCCGCGAGCGCGGCCGGCGTCGGGCTGGAACTGCATCCCGAGGCCGAGCGCGAGATCCGCGCCCGCTTCGGCGGGGAGGTCACCGCGCATCGCCTCGCGATGGGTACCTTTCCGGCCGGAAGCGCGATCATCCCGAATCCGTACAACCGGATCCCGGGTTTCAGTTTCCGCAACGTCCACTTTCTGCCCGGGTTTCCGCAGATGGCCTGGCCGATGCTCGAGTGGGTACTGGACACCCACTATGCGCATCTCGCGCGCACCCCGGAGACGGACGTGGCCATCCTGGTCTACGAGGTCGGCGAGAGCCAGCTGATCGACCTGATGAACGCGTGCATCGAGCGTCATCCCGGCGTGCGCCTGTTCAGCCTGCCGCGCATCGGGGACCCCGCATACATCGAGCTGGGCGTGCGCGGCGAGCCCGCGCTGGCCGCGCAGGCGATGGCCTTCCTCGAGGCCGGGGTGGGCCAGCGGGGCCTGCGCTTCGAACCGCGAAAGAGCCTGTCGCTCGACTAGCGTCCAGCGCCGCGAGCGGCGGGCAGGGAGCGGGATCCGAGCGGTTCCCCGGGTCGGAAGCTCCACCGCACCCGCCAGAACCGTGAATAGTGCACACCCGGACGTCGGCTCGGCCGCGATAATCCGTGGCATTTTCCCCACCTTCCGCGGCTCGAGGGCTGCGGCGAGGGCGCGAGCATCGTGTCCTACCTGTTCTCCCGCTTCGACCAGATGAAGGCCACGGGCGCCCTGCCCAGTCCGCAGGGCGTCGCGCTGGAGATCCTGCGCCTCACGCAGGCCGAGGACACGTCGATCTCGCAGCTCGCGCACGTGCTGCAGGCCGACCCCGCGCTCGCCGGCAGGCTGGTGCGCTTCGCCAATTCCACCCAGGCGGGCGCGATGCGTCCGGTGGTGGCGATCGGGGACGCTGTGCGCATGCTCGGTTTCGCCGTGGTGCGGCAACTCGCGCTCGGCTTCTCGGTGCTGGCGACCAATCGCGACGGACGGTGTCCGGGATTCGACTACCCGGGGTTCTGGTCGCGATCGCTCGCGACTGCACTGGCCGGACAGATGCTCTGCGCGCGCGGGCGCGTGCTCTCGCCCGAAGAGGGCTTCACCTGCGGCCTGCTCTGCGATATCGGCTCGCTTGCGCTGGCTTCACTGCATCCGGAGGCCTACGGCGAACTGCTGGCGAGCGGACTCGACGGTGGCGAACGGCTGGTCGCCGAGCGCGAGCGCTTCGGGACCGACCGCATCGAACTCACCGCCGCGCTGCTCGAGGACTGGCGGCTTCCCCGCGTGTTCGTCGACGCGGTGTTCCATAGCGACCAGCCCGAACGGGCCGGGTTCGAGCCCGGTTCCCGCGCGCGGCGGCTGGCCGACTCGGTTGGCCTCGCGCGGCTGATCGGCCAGTCGTTCACGGCCGAGGCGACGGCGCGGGAGCGTCTGGTCGCACCGGTGCTGTCGCGAAGCGCGCAGTTCGGGATCGACCCCACCGAGTTGCCGGCCTTCTACGAGATGCTCGGCGAGGCGTGGAAGCGGTGGGGTGGCGTGCTGTCGCTCGACCTCGGCCCCGCGCCGGCGTTCGAGGTGCCCGACCCCGGCGTCGGGATTGCGCCTGCGGGGCCCGAGCACGCGATCGAACTCGAGGCAACCGACCCTGGCGTCACGCTCGCCCCCTCGCCCGAGGCCGAGCGGTCGGTGGTCGTCGCCGGCAGGCGCAGCGGGTTGCGGCTATCCGTCGCCGGCGATGTCGACGCGCTGGAGCCGAGGTTGCCGCGTCTGCTCGAGGCGGCGGGGCACGAGTGCCGTCGATTCAAGGGCGTGCCCGAGGCGCTCGAAGCCATGCTGAGCGAACTGCCCGACGGCGTGTTGCTGGCGGCCGACTCGGCCGGCGCCCTCGAGGCGGGTTGCGCGCGCCTTCGCGAGACGGCGATCGGGGCCCGCGTGTACGTGCTCGGGCTGATCCCGGCTGCGCAAGCCGGTACGCTCGCCGAGGAGGCTTCTCTGGCGGTCGTGCCGGCCGATGCCGGGCCGGATGACGTGCTGCCCGCGCCATTCACCGCCTCCAGCGTCGGGCTGCGTCTGCGTACGCTCAGGCGGGCGCTTGCCCGCCGCGAAGGGGCGCGTCGTACCCAGGAGGATACCCGTCGCCTGGCCACCGAACTGTCGGTCGCCAATCGCCGACTGCGGCGGGCCGCGCTGGTCGACGCGCTCACCGGCCTGCCGAATCGTCGCTACGCGATCGACCGGCTGGAGCAGGAGTGGTCGTCCGCGCTGCGCCACGCCCGCGCGCTGTCCTGCCTGGCGATCGATGTCGACGCGATGCCCGAGGGGGGCGGCCATTCCGCTGCCGATCGCGCGCTGGCGATGCTGGCCGGCGTACTGCGCGATGGCGTGCGCGCCCATGACGTGCTGTGCCGGATCGGCGATACCCGCTTCCTGGCGATCGCTCCGGTCACGGATGGCGCCGGCGCAGTGGAGTTCGCCACCCGTCTGCGCGACTCCGTGACCCGCCGCTTCGGTACGGGCGACGGCGAGTCGAGCGCCCCCGTTCAGGCGCGGGGGCTCACGGTCTCGATCGGCGTGGCGACGATGGCCAAGGACCTGCGCGACCCCGAATCGCTGCTGCAGCTGGCCGAGTCGGCGTTGCAGACGGCGCGATCGGCCGGCCCTGCACAGGTCTACGCCGCGGGCTGAGCGCGGTCGGCTGGCCCGAGTGAAAACGCCCCGACCGTCACCGGCCGGGGCGCTGCGATGCGTGCGGCAGGGCTCGTCGACAGACGAGCCCCGGCCTCAGGCGGCTTTCTTCTTGCTGCCTTCGGTCAGCGTCGCGAGGTTGGCTTCCGCCATGCCCGCAGCCTGCTTGGTCGCCTTGGCGATGTTGTCGTAGGCCGTGTTGGCCGCGACGATCGCCGACTTGAGCGCCGACACGGCGAGTTCGGTGCCGGCAGGGCCGTTCTTGGCAGCCGAATCGAGCATCGACAGCATCTGCTTGTTGACCGCGCCGATCTGCTCCTCGACCAGTTTCGCGAACTGCGACTGGGTCGAGCTCGACAGCTCGTACAGGCCTTTCGCGTAGGCGGTCATCTTTTCCACGGTCGGGTCGACGAAGGTGGACTTCACTTCGGTGAGCGGGGTGGGCTCCTTCAGTTCGACCGCCGACTTGGCCGACTTGACCGCATCGCCGAAGGCAACCTTGGCGTGCTTCATCTGGAACTCGACGAACTTCTCGGTGGACTCGAGACCGAAGGTGGCAAACTTGATCGCGCCTTCGACCTGCGCCTTGGCAACCGCGCTGACCTGCTCGGGAACCTGGATCATGAGGTGTACTCCTGGGTGGGGATGCGTCGCTGCGGACGCGGGGTGTGCTGAACTCGACGGCGTGACAAGCGGACCTGCGGCAGCCGGTCCGCAGACCAGCGGGCGGCGCGACACTCGGCGAAGAGCCCGTTTGCTGCGCTGCACAACCCGGAATCTATGGCCGTCGCCTAGGGATGTCAACCCCTGTTCGCGCGTCCGGAGATCATTTTTGTTGCTGTGCGGGATCGCGTGAGCGGGTTGGCACTGTCGCCCGCGTCAGCCGGATCGTCCGGGGCTGGCATGATCGCGGGGTCGCGAGGCCACGGGATGCCGGGCATGCAGTCTGAAATCGGACCGGCCACAGGGGAGGAATCTCCCCCCGGATGGCACGTCGAGGGCGGTGCGCCGGGCGAGCCCGGCAGGCTGCGGCTGACCGGCGGCTGGCACCTGCAGGCGATCGCCCGCCGCCAGCGCGCGCTGGCCGACGCGTTGGCGCGGCTGGCGGGGCACCACCCGGCGCACGGCTGGGATCTGCGCGACGTGGCCCGGATCGATACCCTGGGCGCCACGCTGCTGTGGCGGGCCTGGGGACGGCAGTTGCCCGATCGGATCCAGCTGCGACCCGAGCAGCGCGCGCTGTTTGCCCGTCTCGAGGCGGCTGGCGCCGCGCGCGGCGCCGGCGAGCCGACCCCGGACGCGCGCGACGCGACGGGGACCCGATTCGCGCGACAGGCGCTGTCCCATGCGGCCGACCTTCTGGCGCTTTTCGGACAGTTCCTGCTCGACCTCGGGCGGGTGCTGGCCCGGCCCTCGCGGCTACCCTGGCGCGACCTGTCGGCCGCGGTGTTTCGCACCGGCGCCCAGGCGCTGCCGATCACCGCGATCGTGGGCTTCCTGGTCGGCGTGGTGTTCTGCTACCTGTCGGGGCGGCAGCTCCAGCAGTTCGGCGCCGACGTGTTCATCGTCAACCTTCTCGGCATCACCGTCGTGCGCGAACTGGGTCCGATGCTCGCGGCCATCCTCGTCGCCGGTCGCTCGGGCTCGGCGATCACCGCGCAGATCGGCGTGATGCGGCTCAACCAGGAACTGGACGCGATGACCGTGCTCGGCATCGCCCACGGGCTGCGTCTTGTCCTGCCGCGGGTGCTGGCCCTGGCCATCGTGCTGCCCCTGCTGGTGGTGTGGACCAGCCTCGCGACGCTCGCCGGCGGCGTGGTCGCCGCGCAGGTCGAACTGGGGCTGTCGGCGGGGCAGTTCATCGAGAGGCTGCGCGTGACGCTGCCGATCCTCAACGTCGGCATCGGCCTGCTCAAGGGGTTGGTGTTCGGCGTGCTGGTGGCGATCGTCTCCTGCCACTTCGGGCTGCGCACGCGGCCGGATACCGCGAGCCTGGGCCGCAGCGTGACCGCCTCCGTGGTGACCGCGATCACCGTGGTGATCCTCGCCGATGCGGTCTTCGCGGTTGCCTTCTCCGGCATGGGATTGCGACGATGAGCGTGACCCCGGATATCGTGCTCGATGTCGCGCATCTCGACACGCGCTTCGGCAGCCAGGTCGTGCACCGCGACCTGTCGCTCCAGGTGCGTCGCGGCGAGGTGCTCGCGGTGGTCGGAGGCTCGGGCAGCGGCAAGACCACCCTTCTGCGGCAGATGCTCGGCCTGGAGCGGCCAGCTGCCGGCCGGGTCGAGGTATTCGGGGTCGACCTGGCGCGTGCCGATGCCCGGGCGCTCGCGGGCGTACGCGGGCGCTGGGGCGTGCTGTTCCAGCAGGGCGGACTCTTCTCGGCGCTGAGCGCGCTCGACAACGTGGCACTTCCGCTGCGCGAGCTGCGCTGCCTGGACGACGCGCTGGTGCGCGAGGTGGCCGCGCTCAAGCTGGCGATGGTCGGCATCGGGCCCGAGCACCACGGGAAGCGCCCGTCCCAGCTCTCCGGCGGCATGGCTCGGCGCGTCGGGCTGGCCCGTGCCATCGCGCTCGATCCGGAACTGCTGTTCCTGGACGAGCCCACCGCCGGCCTCGATCCGGTGCTGGCGCGCGGCTTCGTGGCGCTGCTGCGCGAACTCGCCGCCGAACTGGCGCCCACCGTGGTCATCATCACCCACGATCGCGAGACGGTCGAGGCGCTGGCGAGCCGGGTCGCGGTGCTCGCCCGCGGGCGGCTGGCCGCCGTGGGCGAGGTGGCCCGCATCGCTGCGCTGGACGATCCGGCGGTCGCCGCGTTCTTCCGATCCGGCGGGACGCCCGGCCCGTCGATGCCCGACGACACCGGCCATCGCCCGGCCGGCGACTGACGAAACCGTCACAATACGACAATGGAAGATCGATCCCACGCGCTGCTCGCCGGGCTGTTCGTGCTGCTGCTCGGCGCGGCCGCGGTAGTCGCGTTCGCCTGGTTGCGCGATTCCGACGAGCCGCGCGATCGCTACCTGCTGGTGACGACCGGGTCGGTCAGCGGGCTCGGCCTCCAGGCACCGGTGCGCCTGCGCGGCGTGCAGATCGGCCGCGTGGAGTCGGTGCGCTTCGATCCGGAGAACCCGCGGCAGATCCTGGTCTCGATCCGCGTTGATCGCAACGCGCCGATCACCCGCGAGACGCGGGCGAGGCTGGGGTTCCAGGGCGTGACCGGGATCGCGCACGTGAGCCTGAGCGACGGCGGTCGCGCGGCCGAGCGGCTCCTGCCCGACCCGGCCGACCCGCCGCGCATCCCGATGGACCCCTCGCTGCTCGACCAGTTGCGTGCGAGCGGACCCGAACTGATCGCCGATCTCGAGGAGGTCGCCGCGCGCATGAGCCGGCTGCTCTCCGACGACAACCTCGCGCGCGCCGCCGGCACCCTGGCCGCCGCGCAGCGGGCAGGGGAGCGACTCGCCGCGCTCGCCGAGCGCGCGGGCCCGCTCGTCGACGCCACCGGCACGCTGGTGCGCGACGCGAGCGGGTCGGTGCGCCGCGTCGAGCAACTCGCGAGCGACCTCACCGGGTTGTCGCGGGAGGCGGGTGTCCGGCTGCAGGATGTCGAGCGGGCACTGCGCGCGGCCGAGCGCGCGGGCGAGGGCGGACGTGCGGTCAGCGATGCGCTGCTCACCGTCGCCTGGCCGCAGATGTCCTCGTTCATGGACGAACTCGCGCGCAACGCGCGGGCGATCGAGCGGGCGATCGTGGACCTCCAGTCGCAGCCGCAGAGCCTTCTGTTCGGGCGCGGTCCTTCCGCGCCAGGCCCCGGCGAGCCGGGACACGTGATGCCATGGCCTGCGAGGTAGACGCGATGAGCGTATCCGCCTTCCCGTCGTCGATCGCGCCCGTACGCAGAGGTGCGCAGATCGTCGCGCGCCCCCCGCAGCGCCGGCGCCTGCTCGTCGCCGTCGGGTTGCTGCCCCTCGGCGGCTGCACGCTCGTGCCCGAGCGCGCGGTCGCGCCGGCGCGCCACGACTTCGGGCCGGTCCCGCCGCTGCCGATCGCGGCAGCCGTGCTGCCGGCACCGCTCGCCGTGGCTGCGGTCTCGGCACCCGACTGGCTCGATGGCACTGCGCTTGCCTACCGGCTGCTCTGGGACACGCCGGGGCGGCTGCGCGCCTACGCGGGCACTGGCTGGGCTGCGCCGCCGTCGGCGCTGATCGCCGAGCGCCTGCGTGAACGGGCGACCGCGAGGACCGGTCCCGGTCGCGTCCATGCCGGCGAGGGCACGCCACCGGCGGCCGTGCTGCGGGTGGATCTCGCCGAGTTCGCGCAGTGGTTCGACGCGCCGGATCGCGCGCGCGCGGTGGTCAGGATGCGCGCGAGCCTGCTCGCAGCGCTCACCCGCGCGCCGCTCGCGCAGCGCGCCTTCGCGGGCGAACGCCCCTGCGCGACGCCGGATGCGCCCGGCGCGGTCGGTGCGCTGATCGGCGTCTCCCAGCAGCTGGTCGACGAGATCCTCGACTGGGCCGCCCATACGCTCGCGCGCGGGAAGTGACACACTACGGGGCGGGCGGCCGCCGGGCGGCTGCCATCCCCTGTCCTTCTCCGGCGTCGATCCATGGCTACGCTCTTCGAGAGAATCATCGCGCGCGAGATTCCCGCGG
This sequence comes from Burkholderiales bacterium, assembly GCA_044370615.1. Taxonomy (GTDB): domain Bacteria; phylum Pseudomonadota; class Gammaproteobacteria; order Burkholderiales; family CAIKXV01; genus CAIKXV01. The sequence goes on along the minus strand of JBIPNU010000047.1, from coordinate 752 downwards.
ACATCGTGCACGAGGACGACCTGTGCATCGCGTTTCGCGACATCCACCCCCAGGCCCCGGTGCACGTGCTGCTGGTGCCGAAGAAGCCGATCGTCAATCTCTACGACGCGACCGCGCACGACCAGGCGGTGCTGGGGCATCTTCTGTTGACCGCCCCGCGCATCGCCCGGGAACTCGGACTGGGCGAGGCGTTCCGGCTCAACATCAACAACGGCGCGGGGGCGGGACAGACCGTGTTCCACCTGCACCTTCACATTCTGGGCGGGCGGCCCTTCGCCTGGCCGCCCGGCTGATTCCGCCGATACGGCTCCCGCGCGCCACCGCTCGACGGTGCGTCCCGCGGAGGCTCGCGGCCCACGTGGAGCAGGTGGCATGAGTTCGACGCGTTACCGTGCAATACGGGTGAGTCCGGCCGAGGGCGGCGTGACCGCGGCGCTGACAGAGGTGGGCGTCGACGAGCTCGATGCCGGAGACGTGGTGATCGCGGCAAGGCACGCGAGCATCAACTACAAGGACGCGCTCGCGGTGACCGGCCGCGGCCGCATCATGACCCGCCTGCCGTGCATCGCCGGCATCGATGTGGCCGGTGTCGTCGAGTCCTCGACCGACGCCCGCTTCTCGCCGGGCGATCCGGTCTGCGTCCACGGTCACGGCCTGGGCGTGAGCCACGACGGTGGCTTCGCCGAGCGGGTGCGCGTGCCGGCGGACTGGGTGCTCCCGCTGCCCACCGGCCTCACGCTGCTCGAGGCGGG
>JBIPNU010000206.1:0-5183 GCA_044370615.1 Burkholderiales bacterium | reverse complement strand
CTGTTCCTGGACGAGGAGTCGCACAGCCTCGCGATGCTGGGCGACTTCATCGGTCGCCCGATCTCGCTGCAGGTCGAGACCGCCTATGCCCAGGAGCAGTTCGACATCGTGCTGCGCTAGGCCGCGCGCGCGCCTTCCTGGGCGACCAGGATCGGCTGCGCCAGCGCGGCGCGCACCTCCTCGAGCTCGTTCACCCGGCGGCCGAGCGTCGCCTGCCGGCGGTCGAGTTCCTCGATACGGCCCTCGAGCGAGCGCATGTTCTCGTAGACCTCGCGCAGGTTGTTGACCCGGCGATCGAGGTTCTCCTCGTGCTCGCGCATCTGGATCGTCAGCGGCGAGAGCGCCCGTCGCAGCCAGGCCTCGACCTCGGCCGACACCTGCGAGAACAGGTTGCGCGCCTCGGTCACCATCTGGTCGTAGAACTTGCGGATCACCACGCCCTGGGGCTGCATCACGGTCATCGGGCTGGAGCAGAAGGCGGTGGTGCGGTACTTCAGCCGCAGCATGGTGTCGTTGTATGCATCGAGTTCGAGGGGCGGGGGCGCCAGCCGCGCGAAACCGTACTTCTCGTGGAAGCTGCGGTACAGCGTGTCCACCACACCCTGGATCTGGGTGGCATAGCTGAGAATCTTGTTGGTCTCGCGTCCGAAGTGGTCGAACAGCTCCTGCATCACCCGCAACAGGCGGATGGTGAACAGCTGGTCGTGCAGGCGCTTGCGATAGCCCTGGCAGATCGAGTCGATCAGCGAGGGATCCAGGTTCGCCTGCAGCGTGACCCCCTGCTTCATGACCACCGCGTGGGTATTGCGGAAATTCGCCGCCACGGTCTGGTACGCGGTGCGGTCGCGCTCGAGCTTGTCGAGCATCACCTTCACCATTTCCCGATTCTTGCCCTGGAAGCCGCGCATCTCGGTGAGCTCGCTGCGCGTGGCACGCAACTGCGCGAGCATCGACTGGTAGGTCGATTCCACGATCGGGCTGAACTCGCGAGTCACCCGGTCGGCGATGATGCGCCGGCGCTCGGGAATCATGGCGGCAATCACCGACTCGAGCGCCTCGATCCCGCTGCGCTCGACCAGCGCGTCGTCGCCACGGATGCGGCCGATCAGGGCCTTCTGCGCGGATACGGGAACCACGTGCGCGCGCGGGAGGTCGAGGGTGCGCGCCGTCTGGTCGACCTGCGCCGCGAGCGAGGCGGCGATCTCGCGATCGCTCTTGAGCTCGTCCCAGATCAGGTCGACCTTGTTGAGTACCGCCACCGCGCGTCCGATGGAGGGCTGGACGATCCGCTGCCAGAGATCGAGGTCGGTGCGCGTGACCCCGGTATCGGTGGCGAGCAGGAACAGCACCGCATGGGCCGACGGAATGGTCGCCAGGGTGAGTTCGGGCTCGGTCCCGAGCGCGTTCAGGCCCGGCGTGTCGAGAATCGACAGACCGGCGGTGAGCATCGGGTGGGGAATGTTGACCAGCGCGTGCCGCCAGGCCGGAATCTGCACCCGACCCTCGGAAATGGTCGAGGCCGGATCGGCCTCGTCATACAGCCCCAGTTCGCGCGCGCGCTCGACCGGTACGCTCTTGCTCTCGACCACCTTGGCCAGCGCGTGGGCGAGGCGCTCCGGGTCTTCCATGTCCAGGTTGACCTGGATCCACTCGATCGGCCGCCGCTTGAGCGCGGAGACCGCATCGTCGGTCTCGCGGGTCTCGATCGGCAGCAGCCGCAGGTAGGGACGCTCGGCCGGATCGTGGAACAGCTCCGTCGGACACATCGTGGTGCGCCCGATGCCGGAGGGCAGCAGCCGACGCTTGTAGGCCGAGAAGAACAGCGCGTTGATGAGTTCGGTCTTGCCGCGGGAGAACTCGGCCAGGAAGGCGATCAGCATCCGGTCCGACCGCAGGCTCTCCAGCATGTCGTACATCCACAGCGCCTGCTGGACATCGACCTCTCCGGCAGGCTCGATCTGCGCGCGGAAGGACTCCAGCGCCTGCAGCAACCGGTCACGCCAGCGCTGGTACTGCAGCAGATCCTGCTCGAGATGACTGGTCATCGGAACCGTGGATTTGGAGGGTCGTTCGGGCGACGCGAAAGCGCCGAACCCCGGCAGCCTGGGTGCCGTCGGACTATTGTCGGCCGTCGCGGGACATTCTTGAAGCCCCCCTCTCGTCACCCTGACGACATTGCCAGCCGCTGCAACCCGCCGACGATCAGGATCAGCACCAGCTGGCTGACGATCAGCAGGATCAGGGGTGACAGGTCGAGGGCGCCCACCGGGCGAATCCGGGCGCGGATCGGCGCGAGCAGCGGGCGGGTCAGCACCGCCAGCGCCGGTGCCCACGGCGAGGCCGGCTGCACCCAGGACAGCACCGCCTCCGCAATCAGCACGAACACCAGCAGGTAGATGACCAGCCTGAGCAGCTGCGCCAGCGCCAGCACCGCGCAGGCCATCGCGCCGGGGGCCTGCTGCCCGACGATCCGCGGGCCGGGCAGCGCGTAGACCGGGTCGAGCCAGGCCAGCACGAGCGTCATCGCCCACGCCAGCAGGCCGGCAAGCACCAGGGTGGCGAGATCGAGGCCGCGCCAGCCGGGAACGAGCCGGCGCAGCGGCCTCACGCCCCAGTGGGTCAACCCCTGCACGAGGGGTGCCAGCGGATGCCCCCACGAGGCGCGAGCCGCCTGCAGCCAGAAGCGCAGCAGCAACGCGGCCAGCAGCAGCGTGCCCACCGTGTCGATCAGGAAGGCCGCGGCCTGGACGAGAAGGTCCACCGGGCTCAGGCCGCGCGGCCCGACTCGTCGCCGAGCTCGACCGCGCGGTGCAGCGCGGCAGCCACGGCCTCGCGCATCGCCTCGCGCAAGCCAGCGGCCTCCAGCGCGGCCACGCCGCGCTCGGTGGTACCGCCGCGGGAGGTCACCCGGGCACGCAGCACCGAGGGCGACTCGGGTTCGGCAGCCGCCAGCGCGCCCGCGCCGGCGAAGGTGCGCACTGCCAGCGCGCGCGCCTGCGCCGCCGGGAAGCCCGCCTCGATCGCCGCCGCCTCCAGCGCCTCGATGCAGAGGAACACATAGGCCGGGCCGCTGCCGGAGACCGCGGTCACCGCGTCGATCATCGCCTCGCGCTCCACCCACAGCACCTCGCCCACCGCCCCGAGGATGACCGCCGCCCGGTGTCGGTCGGACTCGTCGACATCCGGCTGCGCGTACAGGCCCGAGATGCCCTGGCGGATCAGGGCCGGCGTATTGGGCATCGCGCGCACGATCCGGGCATGTCCGCCCAGCCAGCGGGAGAGATCCGCGATGCGCACGCCGGCGGCGATCGTCACGACCAGCCGTCCGCCCACGTGCGGCGCGAGCTCGGCCGCCACGCCGGGCAACTGCTGCGGCTTGACCGCCAGCACCACGCAGTCGGCACCGGCCAGCGCGGCTACCCCGGTCGCGTGGGTCGCCACGCCGTGGCGCGCAGCCAGGCGCTCGCGCTGCGCGGCGTCGATGTCCGACGCGCACAGGTCCCCGACCCGCGCGCCGCCGGCGAGCAGCCCGCCGATGAGGGCGGAGGCCATGTTGCCCGCGCCGATGAAACACGTCTTCATGTTCGAGCCTCTCCCGGGTTTCCCGCATCCGCCAGGGGCGAGCGGCGACCGAATACCGCGCTGCCGGCGCGCACGATCGTTGCACCCTCGGCCACCGCCGCCTCGAGATCGTCCGACATCCCCATCGACAGCGTGTCCAGCGCGAACCCGTCCGCGCGCAGTGCGTCGAACCGCGCGCGCAGGCGCGCGAAAGGCTCGCGCTGACGCAGCGGGTCGGCGCAGGGTGCCGGAATGCACATCAGCCCGCGCAGCGCGAGCCCGCGCAGCCCCGCCACCTCGCGGGCCACATCGGTCAGTTCATCCTCAGCCAGCCCTGACTTGGACGCCTCGCCGCTGACGTTGACCTGCAGGCAGACGGCCAGCGGGGCCCGCCCTTCGGGCCGCTGCTCGGACAGCCGCCGGGCCACCCGCAGGCTGGCGAGCGAGTGCATCCAGTCGAATCGCTCGGCGACCGCGCGCGTCTTGTTGCTCTGCAGGGGACCGATGAAATGCCACTGCACGGTCCGTTCAGGCCACGCGGCGGCGAAGGCGTCCATCTTGCCCAGCGCCTCCTGCACGTAGTTCTCCCCGAAGGCGCGCTGACCGGCCTGCCAGGCTTCGTCGAGGGCGGCCGTCGGGAAGGTCTTGGACACCGCGAGCAGGCTCACTGACTCGGCCGGACGCCCGGCCGCACGCGTCGCGCGCGCGATACGGTCTCTGACCGCTTGCAGGTTGGCCGCGATGGCGCCCATAATGACCTTCGAATCAAGGCGTTGACGTCCGCCCCGGAGACTGCCGCGACGCGAGGCAGCGGCTCCTTGGCCCGCGCCGGCCGGCCGCGCGTGCGGCAGAGGCAGACGCCGCCGCCGCACCGCGCTACCATTCCTGCGAGGCTCCCGATGCCGGAGCCCGAACACGACGAGAAATTATAGTGGACATCTCCGAACTGCTCGCCTTCGTGGTGAAGAACAAGGCCTCCGACCTGCACCTGTCGGCCGGCCTGCCACCCATGATCCGCGTGCATGGAGACGTCCGCAGGATCAACCTGCCGCCCCTGCAGCACAAGGACGTGCACGGGATGATCTACGACATCATGAACGACCACCAGAGGAAGGTCTACGAGGAGAACCTCGAGATCGACTTCTCGTTCGCGATCCCCAACCTCGCGCGCTTCAGGGTGAACGCATTCGTGCAGCAGCGCGGCGCGGCCGCGGTGCTGCGCACCATCCCCTCGAAGGTGCTCTCGCTCGAGGAGCTGAAGGCGCCGCCGACCTTCGCCGAGATCGTCTCCCAGCCGCGCGGCATCGTGCTGGTCACCGGGCCCACCGGCTCGGGCAAGTCGACCACGCTCGCGGCGATGATCAACCACATCAACGAAAACGACTACGGTCACATCCTCACGATCGAGGACCCGATCGAGTTCGTCCACGAAAGCAAGAAGAGCCTGATCAACCAGCGCGAGGTCGGGCCGCACACCCTGTCCTTCTCCAATGCGCTTCGCTCGGCGCTGCGCGAGGACCCCGACATCATCCTGGTGGGCGAACTGCGCGACCTCGAGACCATCCGGCTCGCGTTGACCGGCGCGGAGACCGGGCACCTGGTGTTCGGCACGCTGCACACCA
>JBIPNU010000334.1:0-3934 GCA_044370615.1 Burkholderiales bacterium | reverse complement strand
CGCGAAGACGATCGATCGCATCATCGACGTCTTCCCGGCCGCCGAAAAGGAAATGGTCCGCGCGATGCTCTCCGAGTCGCTGCGCGCGGTGATTTCGCAGACCCTGCTCAAGACCCGCGACGGCAGCGGCCGGGTCGCCGCACACGAAATCATGGTCGGCATCCCCTCCATCCGCAACCTGATCCGCGAGAACAAGGTCGCGCAGATGTACTCCGCGATCCAGACCGGTCAGAAGTTCGGCATGCAGACGCTGGACCAGAACCTCCAGGAACTGCTGCGCAAGAACATCATCTCGCCCGCCGAGGCGAGGTCGAAGGCCCACAACAAGGACGCGTTCCCCGGCTGAGCCGGCGGTCGCGGCGGGACGCACCATGGAAAGAGACCAGGCCATCAAGTTCGTCCACGAGTTGCTGCGCGTGATGGTGAGCAAGAAGGCGTCCGACCTGTTCATCACCGCAGGCTTCCCTCCGGCGTTCAAGATCGACGGCAAGATCGTCCCGATCTCCAACCAGACGCTCACGCCCTCGCATACCGCCGACCTCGCCCGCGCGGTGATGAACGATCGCCAGGCCGCGGAGTTCGAGGCCACCCGCGAGTGCAACTTCGCGATCAGCCCGTCGGGCATCGGCCGCTTCCGCGTCAACACCTTCATCCAGCAGGGGCGTACCGGCCTCGTGATGCGCACGATCAACTCGGTGATCCCGAAGGTGGATGAGCTCGGCCTGCCGCCGATCCTCAAGGACGTCGTGATGACCAAGCGGGGGCTGGTGATCTACGTCGGCGCCACCGGCTCGGGCAAGTCCACCTCGCTTGCCGCGATGCTGGGCTACCGCAACGAGAACAGCTACGGCCACATCGTGACCATCGAGGATCCGGTCGAGTTCGTGCACGAGCACCGCAACTGCATCGTCACCCACCGCGAGGTCGGGGTGGACACCGAGTCCTGGCACATCGCGCTCAAGAACTGCCTGCGGCAGGCACCCGACGTGATCATGATCGGCGAGATCCGCGATCGCGAGACCATGGACTACGCGATCGCCTTCTCCGAGACCGGGCACCTCGCCCTCGCCACGCTGCACGCGAACAACACCAACCAGGCGCTCGACCGGATCGTGAACTTCTTCCCCGAGGAACGCCGGACCCAGCTGCTGATGGACCTGTCGCTCAACCTGCGCGGCATCGTCTCGCAGCGCCTCATTCCCCGCCGGGAGGGCCGCGGCCGGGTACCGGCCGTGGAGGTACTGCTCAACTCGCCGCTGATCTCCGACCTGATCTTCAAGGGCGAGGTCGCCGAGATCAAGGAAGTCATGAAGAAGTCGCGCGAATCGGGCATGCAGACCTTCGACCAGGCGCTGTTCGACCTGTACGAGGCAGGGCTCATCACCTACGAGGACGCGCTGCGCAACGCCGACTCGCTCAACGACCTGCGGCTGTCGATCAAGCTCGAGGGCTCCGAGGCCAAGGACCGCGACGTGATGGGCGGCATCGACCACCTCAACATCGTCTGAGGCGCCCGCCGCTTGTCGCGCGCGGGTCCCGCCGCGGCGCGAGCGATCGCCGACCGGTCACTCGCGTGCGGGCGCATCCCGCCACGCGAGCCCCGGCTCCGCGCGGGCACCGATGACGCGCCGCCGCGCGGACCGGCTCGGCGAGAAGCCGATCCGCCGTCCGCCCCTGGCCGTTGACTCCTCGCCATCGGTTCCTCGCGGCCGACGCCTTGCGGATGCGGCTCCTCCGCCGAACCGTCGCCGCCCTGGAGACCCTGCAGCGCCCCGCACCGTCCATATCACCCGGCGCAGCCGGGGGCGCCGCTCGTTCAGTCGGCCTTCATCCGGATCGCCCGTGCGACCCGCGCCCACTTGGCCATGTCCGATTCGAGCAGCGCGCGAAACGCCGCCGGTGATCCGCCCGCCGGCTCACCCCCGTCGAACACGATCCGCTCGCGTACCTCGGGCGCTTCGAGAAGCCGGGCCACTTCGGCGTTGAGCTGCGCGAGCAGCGGCGCGGGCAGGGCGGCAGGGGCGATCAGGCCGAACCAGTTCAGGAACTCGAACCCGGGCAGGCCGGACTCGGCCATCGTCGGCACCTCGGGCAGGGTGGCTGCGCGCCGCGCGCTGGTGACGGCCACCATGCGCAGGCGGCCAGCCCTGACCAGCGCCTGGGTGGTGAGTTGCGCGCCGAACTGGAAGTGGATCTGTCCGCTCGCCACGTCCACCGAGGCCGGCCCCGCGCCCTTGTAGGGCACGTGCTGCGCGCTCAGGCCAGCCATCAGGTTGAGCATCTCCCCGGTGACATGACCTCCGCTGCCTACGCCCGCGCTGCCGTAGACCAGGGGCTGCGCACGGCCGAGCGCGACCAGATCCTTCAGCGTGCGTACCGGCGAGGCCGCGCCTACGACCAGCACCAGCGGCGAGGTCGTGAGCAGGGCGACCGGCGTGAAGTCGCGCAGCGGGTCGTAGGGCACCTTCTGCAGCACCGCGTTCACGGTGAGGGAGGTGTAGGCCATCGACAGCGTGTGTCCGTCCGGCACGGCGCGCATCAGCGTCTCGGCGGCCACGGTGCCGCCAGCGCCGGCGCGATTATCGACGAGGAATGGCTGGCCGAGACGCTCGCCCAGCCGCTGCGCCACCATCCGGCCGAGCGCGTCGGTCGAACCGCCGGGGGGCGCGGGCACGAGCAGGCGCACCGGTCGCGACGGGTAGCCCTGTGCCTGCACCGGGGTGGCCACCGCAAGCGCGGCCATGACACCGACGATCGCGGCGAGCGCATGACTGGCGCGCCGCCCCGACCGCGCGCCGGGACGAATAGAGCCAGCACGACTGGAGCCAGCACGACTGGAGCCAGCACGACTGGAGCCAGGACGACTGGGGCCAGAACGGCTGGGGCCAGAGCGACTGGGGCCAGGAAGACTCGGGCCGGCGCGAGGCCGCAGATCGGGCGGGCACGAGCGCGGCGCCTCGTGACGATGTCGAGCCGGGCTGCGACACGGGTCGGAAACTGTCATGGCAGGCAAGGCCGGGGGGGCGGGTTGACGGCGATCACCATGGCGTCGGCGCGATGAAACGTCGCGCAGGCGCCGCCACACCGGCGGCTGCGCGACAACCGTCGGGCCGACGCGAGCTCGGCGGGAACGGCACCGCGACGCGCCATGCCGGCACCGGTACGCCGGCGACGGCGCCGCGGATCGACGCTAGCACGCCGGCAGCCGCTGCGTCGACGCGCGAGACTCGCGTCCCCGGTTCGAGCCGGCCACCATGCGGAACTCGAAGAGCCGACACTCGATCGCGCCGTTGAACACCGGCACGCGCCGGCTCGCCCGCAGACCCAGCCGGCCGGGAAGGTCGCGGTCCGGGGAGAGCAGCCACGCCGACCAGCCCGCGAAATTCGCCTTCAGCCCTGCGCCCAGCTGCGGATAGAACGGCTCGAGCGAGGCCTGCGACTCGAGCCGCACGCCGTAGGGAATGTTGGCGATCAGCGTCCCCGCGACCGCGGGTGCAAGCCGGCGCCGCACGTCGGCCACCTCGAGCCGCAACGCACCGGCCACGCCGGCGCGCGCCGCGTTGGCACGGGCCCGCACGATCGCCGGGGCGTCGCGATCCGAACCGAAGATGCGAAGTTCGCGCCCGGGTTTGCGGATGCGCGCCTGCGCCTCGGCGCGCAGGCTCGCCCACAGGGCCGTGTCGTGATCGCGCAGGCGCTCGAAGCCGAACGTCCGCTCCAGTCCGGGTGCGCGCCCGATCGCGCGCTGCGCGGCCTCGATCGGGATGGTGCCGCTGCCGCACATCGGGTCGAGCAGCGGCGTGCCGGGCTGCCACCCCGCGAGCGCCAGCAGACCCGCGGCCAGGTTCTCGCGCAGCGGCGCCTCGACGGTCTCGCTGCGCCAGCCACGCTTGAACAGCGGCTCGCCGGACAGATCGAGGTAGACGGTCGCCTC
>JBIPNU010000423.1:0-3157 GCA_044370615.1 Burkholderiales bacterium | reverse complement strand
GGGCTCGCGCGCGCTGCCCAACGCCGAGCGCTGCCTGCATCCGATCGGTCGGCTCGCCCGCCGCTATCCGCATGACCTGCTCGCGCAGACGGCGCAGGTCGCCGCGCGCTGCACCTTCTCGCTGGACGAACTGCGCTACGAGTACCCGCGCGAACTGGTGCCCGAGGGCGAGACGGCCCCGGGGTGGTTGCGCAGGCTCGTGCACGAGGGACTCGCACAGCGCTATCCCGACGCAGTTGCGCCCGCGGTGTCGGCGCAGGTCGAGCACGAACTCGCGCTGGTGGCCGAGCTGGGCTACGAGCCGTACTTCCTCACCGTGCACGACATCGTCCGTTTCGCGCGCAGCCGCGGCATCCTCTGCCAGGGGCGTGGCTCGGCGGCGAACTCCGCGGTGTGCTACGCGCTGGGCATCACCGAGGTCGATCCCTCGCGCATGCAGGTGCTGTTCGAGCGCTTCATCTCGCGCGAGCGCAACGAGCCGCCGGACATCGACGTCGACTTCGAGCACGCGCGACGCGAGGAAGTGGTGCAGTACATCTACGCGCGCTACGGGCGCGACCGCGCCGCGCTCGCCGCCGCGCTGGCCACCTACCGGCCGCGCTCGGCGCTGCGCGACGTGGGCCGCGCCTTCGGGTTGTCCCTCGACCAGGTCGACCGGCTCGCGCGCACCGTGGCCTGGTGGGACGGCAACGAGGTGTCGGCCGAGCGGCTGGCCGAGGCCGGGTTCGAGCCCGACAACCCGCTGCTCGCGCAGGTGCTCGAGCACGCGCGCGAACTGCTGGGCTTCCCGCGCCATCTCACCCAGCACAGCGGCGGCTTCGTGATCGCGCGCGACCGGCTCACCCGACTGGTGCCGGTGGAGAATGCGGCGATGGACGGGCGCACCGTGATCCAGTGGGACAAGGACGACCTGGATGCGCTGGGACTGCTCAAGGTCGACGAGCTGGCCCTGGGCATGCTCACCGCGGTGCGTCGTGCGCTCGATGCCCTCGAGTCCATCGGCGTGGCCCCGCCCCGGGGGGCCGTCGCGGGTCCGGTCGCGCCGCAATCGCAGGGCGGTGCCGGGTCTTGCGCGTCGACCCGTGCGACCCGGGACTCCGGCGCGACCCTTGCGCGGCACGCCAGCGGCGCATTGCCCTGCGCGAGCGGCGAGGTCGGGGGGGCGGGTGCCCTTGCGTGCCCGGTGGCCGGGGGGCGGGAGCCGGCGCGCGGGCCGTCGGACACGGTCGGGCGCGCGGTGCCGGGGCAGGGGGAGATGCCCCTGGTGCGCCCGGCCCCGGGCATGCCGCAGGCCGCGCGCTCGCGCTGGACGCTGCAGGACATTCCGCCGGAGGACCCGGCCACCTACGCGATGATCCAGCGGGCGGACACGATCGGGGTGTTCCAGATCGAGTCGCGCGCGCAGATGACCATGCTGCCGCGCCTGCGGCCGGCCTGCTTCTACGACCTGGTGATCGAGGTGGCGATCGTGCGTCCCGGTCCGATCCAGGGCGGCATGGTGCATCCCTACCTGCGCCGCCGCCAGGGGCTGGAGCCGGTCACCTACCCCTCGGAGGCGGTGCGCGGGGTGCTCGAGCGCACGCTGGGGGTGTCGATCTTCCAGGAACAGGTGATGCAGCTCGTGGTGGTGGCGGCAGGCTTCAGCGCCGGCGAAGCCGACCAGGTGCGTCGCGCGATGGCGGCCTGGCGGCGCCGCGGTGGCCTCGAGCCGTTCCGCGAGCGGCTGATCGACGGCATGCGTGCGCGCGGCTACGGCGAAGCCTATGCGTTGCAGATCTACCAGCAGATCCTCGGCTTCGGCGAGTACGGATTCCCGGAGTCGCACGCGGCGAGCTTCGCGCTGCTGGTCTACGTGTCCGCGTGGCTGAAATGCCATCACCCGGCGGCCTTCGCCTGCGGGCTGCTCAATGCCCAGCCGATGGGGTTCTATTCCCCCTCGGCAATCGTGCAGGACGCCCAGCGGCACGGCGTGCGGGTACTCGCGCCCGATGTCACCGCGAGCGGCTGGGACTGCAGCCTCGAGTCCGATCGAGGCGTGGAAGGGGCGCCGCCGGAGGGGCATCCGTCGGTTCGGCGCGCGCGGCAGGCCGCGGAGCATCCGCCCGTTCGGCAGGCCCGGCAGGCCGCGTGCCCGGCGGGCCGCCTCGTCCCTGACGGTTCGCGGCGCGCGGATGCGAATCGCCCGCCTGCCGCGGGGCAATCGGACGGCACGCAGGCGATCGCGGGGCCGGCGCTGCGGCTGGGATTGCGCAGGGTCAGGGGCCTGTCCGAGGCGACGGCCCGACGCATCGAGCGCGCCCGCGCGCAGGCCCCCTTCGCCGATGTCGCCGATCTCGCGCGCCGCGCCGCGCTCGACCGTGGCGAACTGTCGACGCTGGCCGCGGCCGATGCGCTGGTCACGCTTGCCGGCCACCGTCGCGAGGCGGCCTGGGCGGCGCTCGGGCACGAGCGCGACGGCGTGATGCTGGCTGCGCCGCGCGAGGCGGTACAGCCTTCGCTGCTGCCACCGGAGGAGGGCGAGCAGGTCGTGCTCGACTATGCGCGGCTGGGACTCACGCTGCGCAGCCATCCGCTCGCGCTGCTGCGTCCGCGGCTGGCCGGGCGGCGATACGCCACCGCGAGCGAGGTACGCGTCGCGCGCGACGGACAGGCGCTGCAGGCCTGCGGGCTGGTCACCTGCCGCCAGCGCCCCGCGACTGCCGGCGGCGTCGTGTTCCTCACGCTGGAGGACGAGACCGGCTACGTGAACGTGGTGGTGTGGGGCGACCTGGCCGAGCGGCACCGGCGCGAAGTGCTGTCCGCGCGCCTGCTGGCGGTGCGCGGCCGCGTGCAGCGCGAGGGCGAAGTGGTGCACCTGGTGGCCGCTCGCCTGGACGACGAGACCCGGCTGCTCGGGCGGCTGGTCACCCGGTCGCGCGACTTCGGCTGAGTCCCGGTCGCCGCCACGCCGGACGCGCCGCCCGCGCCTGTCGCGCCCGCCGCGTCGTCCATCTCGCCCACGTCACCCCGACCGTCCACGCCACCCGTACCCGGCCCGCCGTGTCCACCGCCCGGCGTGCGCGACGAACAGGACTGTCGACCGCATCGCGCAGGACGGTTCAACCGGCCTGCAGTGCCTCGGCCAGCACCTCGCCGCGCCAGCCGCGCCACTCGGCTA
>JBIPNU010000420.1:0-3171 GCA_044370615.1 Burkholderiales bacterium | reverse complement strand
TCGCAGCGACTGTCCGCCGCCAGGCGAGTGCAGCCCGCTCGGGCCTCGGCCATCGCGGCTTCGAAGTCCGGCTCGACGACGCCGCGCTTGCCGCGCGCCTCGGCGGACGGGTCTGCGCACCCGGGGTGATCGGCTTCACGCATGAAGAGCCGCTCGATCGCTGCCGCGGCCCGGCCGCACTGGCCTCGCTCCCCGAGGTCGACCTGCAGTGGCTGGGGCTTGCGCAGCCCGACCTCGCAGCGAACGACCTCTGCTTCATCGACACCGAGACCACCGGCCTGGCCGGCGGCTGCGGCACGCTGCCCTTCCTGGTGGGCATCGGCCGACTGCACGGGCGCGTGCTGCGCATCCGGCAGTGGCTGCTGACCGGATTCGCCGGCGAGCGGGCGATGCTGCAGACGCTGCGCGAACAGGTCTCCGGGACATCGGCGTGGGCCAGTTACAACGGCAAGTCCTTCGACCTGCCGCTGCTGGCGACCCGACTCGCGCTCGCGCGGCTGGCGCCGTTCCCGGCCGGGCGTCCGCACGCGGATCTTCTGCATGCGGTACGCGTGGCCTTCGGCCATGGCTGGCCCGACTGCCGGCTCGGCACCGCCGAGACCCGCCTGCTCGGCATGCAGCGCGAGGCCGATCTGCCCGGGCACGCCGTGCCCGCCGCCTGGAGCGCCTTCGTGCGCGAAGGCGCGATCGAGGCGCTGCCCGCCGTGCTGCTGCACAACCGGCTGGATCTTCGAGGCAAAGCGGCCCCCGCACGGCGCCCTCTCCGCCGCCGCGCACGTCGCCGCCGATCGCGTCGCGATCGCGCGCGCCCAGTTGCGGCGCGGCCACACGGCCAGCGCGCTGCGGCAATTCGAAGGCAGCCACCCCTCGCGCGACCCGCATGCCCTCCTGCTGCACGCCGATCTGTTGCGACGCGAAGGCCGGGCCGCCGAAGCCTGCGCCATCTGGGAGGATCTCGCTGCGGGCGGCGTGGTGCCCGCGGTGGTCGCGCTGCTGCGACATCACCGCGGCACTGGCGGCGACGCGCGCATGGCGCTGGCGTGGGCGCAGCGCCTGTGCGCGCTCGAGCCCACCCAGCCGCGGCATCGCCGGCGGCTGGAGCGACTGGCCCGCGCACTCGCCCCGCCGGTGTCGCTGGCGCTGCCGGGGCTTGAGGACGCACCCAAAAAATGACCGGACGGATGGTCCGGTCAAAGGCCTCGTCGGAGGAGATTCACACAACGTCCGCGGGGGAGGAACCCGACGGACACGCCCATCATACTACTGTCCAAATAGGTTGACAACTTTTTGTCATTTTTTTCTGACAAACGTTGCCCTCAGGCAGGATCAGGCTGCCCGGGCCGCATGCCCCGGTCTGTCCGGATGGGTCCCCGGGGCCCGGAGCCCGCCGCGCGGACGAACGCGACCGACACCCTCGGCCCGGGCTGTCAGTCGGAGTACGATCCGGCGCTGGCGTCGTCGTCAGGCGCCCGAGGGCCGGAGCAACGCCCGGACTCCCTGCGGACGCGTCGCCCGCGTCAGAACGTCCAGAACCCGCCGGGCACGACCCCGGCCCCCACGAGGAGACCTGCCATGCCGTCCTCCAGGCGCCGCCTTCTGATCGGCGCGACCGTCGCCGCGCCGATCGCCAGCCTCTCGCCATCGGCCTTCGCCCAGGCGTTCCCGGCCAAGCCGATCCGGATCATCGTGCCGTTTCCAGCCGGCGGCACCACCGACGTGATCGCCCGCCTGGTCGGCCAGAAGATGTCCGAGTCGTTGGGCCAGCCGGTGGTCGTCGAGAACCGCAGCGGCGCTGGCGGCACGATCGGCGCCGAACTGATGGCACGGGCTGCACCCGACGGCTACACGCTGATGATGCACAACCTCACCTTCCCGCTTGCCTCGACGGTGCAGGCGCTCAACGGCAAGCCGCTCTACAACCTGGACACCGACTTCGCCGGCGTATCGCTGTCGGCAAACGTGCCGTTCATGCTGCTCGCGCACCCGAGCGTGCCGGCGCGCGACCTCGCGCAGTTCGCGAAGCTGCTGCAGAGCAACCGCAAGCTCTCCTACAACTACGGCTCCACCGGGCCGGGGTCGGTGATGAACGTGCTGGGCGAGATCCTGAAGCGACGCGCCAAGGTCGAGATGACCCACATCCCGTTCAAGGGCGCGAACCCTCTGCGCCTCGAACTGCTCGCCGGACGACTGGACTTCGGCGGCGACCAGCTCTCCACCTGCCTCGACAACATCCGCAAGGGCGAACTGCGTGCCCTCGCCACCACAGCGCCCAAGCGCATTGCGGCCCTGCCGAACGTGCCCACGGTGCGCGAGATGGGATTCCCCGAGCTGGAGATCGATGGCTGGAACGGCCTGTTCGCCCCCGCGAAGACGCCGCGCGACGTGCTCGACCGTCTGACCAAGGAAGCGGCCGCAGCCGCCCGGCATCCGGATGTCGTCAAGCGGCTGCTCGACCTCGCGGCCGATCCCGTGGGCTCGAGCGGCGCGGAGATGGATGCGCTGCTGCGCCGTCAGGTCGCGCAGTTCACGCCCGCGCTGCGCGAACTCAAGCTCGAAGTTCAATAACACCTGCGCGTGCCTTGCCCGCCGCGCCAGGGCAACCGGGGCGAGCGGGGCACGCTCTATCGGCTCCCCGTCCGCGCAGGCCAGGATCGCTCGGGCAGCGCGCGGGCGGGTTCGCTACAATCCGGCTCCGGTAACACGGCAGCGTTCCGGCTCCGACCGGTGGCCTCGCGCAGCCTCCGCAAACCGGCCGGATGCCCCCGCAACGCCGGCCCATTGATCGCGCGGCTCCGGCGGCCGCCACGCCCACGACCGGCCGCGCGCGAACCGAGCAAGGTGCCCCGGGCGCCGTCCTGCTGCTGCGCGTCTTCGCGCGTGTCCTGTCCCTCGTCCTGACCCTGGTCCCGCCCCTCGTCCTGTCCCGAACGGAGAATCGAATGCCCGCCGACGCCCCCGCCATCGCTGCCGACTCGCTGACCGGGCAGGTGGCCGACTTCATCCTCTCCACCCGCTACGAGGACCTCCCGGCCGAGGTGATCGACGCCGGCAAGAAGTCGATCCTCGATGGCCTCGGCCTCGCACTGTCCGGCTCGGTCGCGCACTCCGGCGAGCTGGTCCGCGAATACCTCTCGGCCCAGGGCTTCTCGGGCGGACCCTGCTCGGCGATCG
>JBIPNU010000419.1:0-3175 GCA_044370615.1 Burkholderiales bacterium | reverse complement strand
CCACCCGCATGCGCAGGTGTCCCGGGCTGCAGGCGTCGGGATCGAGTCCGCAGCGGGCGATCAGTTCGGCGGTGGCGTCCTCCTGCGAGGCGAAGCGGCTCGAGTACACGTAGCCCGTGCCGGTGCGGTGATGCAGCGGGATGCGCCACTGCCAGCCCGCCCTGAGGGCGCTTGCCTGGGTGAAGGAGGGCATCGGTCGCTCCGCGGGCAGCGGCAGCACGACCGCGCGGTCGCACAGCAGCTGGTCCGACCAGTCGATGAACGGATCGCCGAGGGCCTGCTCGGCGAGCAGGCCCTGGAAGCCGGTGCAGTCGAGATACAGGTCGGCCTTGAGCGGGCCGTTTTCGCGGGTCTCGACCTGCCGGATCCGTCCTCGCTCGTCCAGGACGACCTCGCGCACGTCGTCGACGAGGTAGCGCACGCCGCGCCCGACCGCGAGCTCCGACAGGAACGCGGCGAAGCCGCGCGCGTCGAGGTGGTAGGCGTAGGCCCCCTGCCGGATGAGGTCGGTCGTGCCCTGCGTCGATCGCGGCGCGAGGTTGTCCTCGGCGAGCCGCACCTGAAGCGAGAAACCGGTGTAGGGCGACGCCTCGTCCCCGGCGCGTTGCCGGTCGAGCCAGTGATGGAACAGCGGCAGGCCTTCGAGCTGTCCCGCACCCACGTGTCCGAACGGGTGCCACACGGGACGGCGCGCCCAGCCGTCGAAGCGGATGGCGAGCTTGTAGGTGGCATGGCAGGCGCGGAGGAAGTCGTCCTCGTTCACCCCGAGCAGGCGCAGCAGCGCCACCAGCGGCGGGACGGTCGCCTCGCCCACCCCGATCGTGCCGATGACCGGTGACTCCACCAGCGTGATCGAGCAGCGTGCGGGATCGAGGAAGCGGTTGAGGAAGGCGGCCGCGATCCAGCCGCTGGTGCCGCCGCCGACGATCAGGATGCTTCGAATCGGATGGGCCATAAGTCGCTATGCTAACGCGATGCCGAGGCCGGACTATCTGCGAGTTGACGCTTTCCTGTCCGATGCGATCGGTGCCCGCGCGCTGGCCACGGCGTTCGAACTGGGGTTGATCGACCGGCTGGTCGCCGTCGGGCCGGCGCCCGCCGCGGACCGGCCCGACCCTTCGGCGCCGACGTCGGCAGCCCTGGCAAGCACAGGCCGGCGGTCATCGTCGGAGGGGGGCGAGCGATCCGTGCCGATCGCGGGCGCACCCGGCGAGGGCTGTCCGGTCGAGCCGGGATCGGACGAACGATGCGATGCCGGGCGTGCTCAGGGCGCGAGCGAGCGTTCGGCGTCCGGGGAGACGCGAGGCGAAGGGGACGCCGGTACGGCTGCGAGCGCGCGTGGGCGGCCCGGTGCGCCCGAACCGGCGCCGGTGACCGGTCGGCTGGATGCCGGGGGCGCGGCGCTGCTGCTGGGCGCGCTTCGCGCGAGCGGCGTGCTCGCAGCGCAAGGCGAACCCCGGCTCTCCGACGGCTTTCGCCACGCGCTGCGCTACCGCGAACTGCTCGAGGCGAAGCTCGCGATGCTGGCGGTGGTGGGTGCCGATTTCCTCGAACTGTTCACCCCGCTGGTGGCCGATCCGGCCCGCTTCCAGCGCTGCGCGCGCCTGTTCGAGCTCTTTGCCTACGACCGCGCCCTCGAGCCCACGCCGGAGAACCTCGCCCATGTGTCGCGCTGGGTGCGCTTCACGACGGCCCTCACCCGCGAGGAGGCGCCTGCATTGCTCGATGCGACGGACCTGTCCGGCTGCCGCCGCCTGCTCGATGTCGGCGGCAACAGCGGTGAGTTCGCGGTCCAGGCCTGCCGCCGCCATCCGGGGTTGCGGGCCACCGTGCTCGATCTTCCCGTGGTCTGCCTGCTGGGCGAACGGCATGTGGCCGGGCTGCCGGAGGCGCCACGCATCGGCTTCCAGCGGTCCTGCGGCACGAGTTCCGCGTTCCCGCCCGGGCATGATGCGATCGTGTTCAAGTCGATGCTGCACGACTGGCCGGATGCGCAGGCGCTGGGTTTCCTGCGCCGCGCCCGCGAGGCGCTTGCGCCCGGAGGCCGAGTGTGGATACTGGAACGCGCCGCCCCGGTGCCGGACCGCTTCGACTGGAGTGCGCTGCCGGTGATGCTCTTTGCCCGCAGCTATCGCGTGGCCGAGGACTATCGCCGGATGCTCGACGCGGCCGGGCTCGCCTGCGCGCGGGTCTCGCGCGTCGAGCTCGACCTGCCGTTTCACGTGATCGAGGCCGAGGCATGACGCTGGAGGTCGCGCAGGTTGGCGAGCCGTTGTACGACTTCTGCCTCTGGGAGTATCCGCCCGCCGCGCCGGTCGCCGGTGGCCTGGCCTCCGTGAACCTGTTGCGCTGCGCGTTCGCGTCCGAGGGGGTTGCCGACGCAGGCGAGTCGCTGATCGGCGCGCTGCGCGCAGGCCGGGGAAGGTCGCGCACGGTGTGGGGCATCAAGCTCTGCGAAGGCAGGATCAGCTGGGAACTCTATTTCTACGACTACGACCGGCAGCAGCGCCAGCGATCGATCCCCAGGGTCCTGGAGGCGATTGCGCCCCGGGCCGTGGGCTTCAGCCCGTCCCTGGAGTCGCTGCCGTACTTCATGTTTTCGCTCGATTTCGACCACCAGCAGCTGTCCGGCAAGAGACAGATATCGGACATCCAGGTGTACATCGGCAACATCGGCAGTCACGTGTCTTCGGGCCTCTGCTACGAGGCCAGCGGTGCGGGGCTGCGCCTGAAGAACCAGTACTACTTCTTCGACGCGCGCGCAGAGCGGGAAAATATCGTCGGAAAGGCGACTACATCGGTCTTCTTCGATCCCGGTCGCGTCGCACTCGCCGACCTGCTCTGGCCAGAACTGGTCGACTGTCAGACCATCGTGTTGGCCAACAAGATCGATCGTGACGGCGTGTACTTCTGCCGGATCAGCGTGGACCAGTTGCTGATTTTCCTGCGCCGCCTGCGGTTTCCACGGGCGCAGCTGGGTTTCGTGGACGCGCACCGCGAACGCCTGTCGCACCTGCGCTTCGACGTCGGGTTCGACTACCGCATGGATGGCGACCGCCTGCGAATCGTGAAGGGAGCCTGGTATGGCGTCTTCTGAGCCCCTGGCGCAACCGGTGCGCATCGTGCGCCGTCGCAGCCCGCCGGTGACGGGTTCGGCGAGGTCCTCGCTCTCGAA
>JBIPNU010000418.1:0-3183 GCA_044370615.1 Burkholderiales bacterium | reverse complement strand
CGACGGCGGCGCGCTGCCCGGTTCACGATCCGGGCCCGGCGCTTGAACGAGCGTCCTGGCGCGTCACGGCGAGACGATGCCCTCGAAGAAGCGGTCCATGTCCTCGATCTCGTGCAGGCACTCGACGTGCTCGCGCAGCCGGGCGATGCGTTCGGCGTCCAGCGGGTTCGCGCCGCGGCCCAGGCACTCGACGAACTTGGCGTCGATGGCGGCCGGATCCAGCGGCGACTCGGCGGTGCCGGGCACATGGTCGACGTGGCGCTCCAGCCATCCGTGCCGGCGGCTGTGCAGTCGCAGCCGCACCGGTCCGCGGGTGCCGGTCCAGTCCGGATTGACCGTGACCTGGATCCGAGGGATCAGCGCCAGGATGCGCGGGTCGGTCGCGGCCGCGGCCTCGATCTCGGCGAGGCCGAGGCGGCGACGCACGATCGCGCAGGCGATCGAGTAGCGCAGGCTGAACTGGGCTGCGGCCTGGGGGTCCTCGCCCGGGTCGTAGGCGCTGCCGACGATGCGTGCCATGTAGGGGGTCACCCTCGCCTCGACCGCGAGCACGTCCTCCGGCACGAGGTCGTGCTCGCGTGCGAGGGCCAGCGTTCCGGCGATCGCCGTGTGGTTGCAGCCGCAGCTCGGGTACGCCTTGATCGACAGCGCGTCGCTGTCGAATCGTTCGCCCAGCCCTTCGACCAGACGGTCGGGATTGCCCGGCTGGTAGAGTGCATACAGCCCGCAGTCGCCCTCGAAGACGGAGGCGGGCGCGGTGATTCCCGCCGCGGCCAGGCGCGCTGCGAGGACTGCGGCACGCGCCGGGAAGGCCGCGAGCAGTCGCTTGGCGAGCGTCGGCTCGATGTTGGCCTGCTGAGTGCCGCCGGCCTGCAGGAAGGCAAGGCCGATCGCATGCCGCGTGCAGTCCGCGTCGAGTCGCATCAGCCGCGCGGCGGCAGCCGCCGCGCCGATGACGCCGGCCACCGACGTGTAGGCGAAGCCGCGATGAGGGGGCGTCATCGAGGCGGCGATCCGGCAGGTGATGTCGCAGCCGGCCACCAGCGCCGCGAGGAAGTCCGCGCCGCGCGCGTGTCGCCACTGCGCGACCGCCAGCGCGGTGGGCAGCACCACGACGTTCACGTGCACCGGCGCGTCGCGACCGAGGCTGTCGTAGTCGAGCGCCGAGGCGATCGCCCCGTTGAGGAAGGCGGCCTCGCCGACCGGCAGCCGGTCGCCGTAGCCCCAGGCGGTGGCCTGCGCCGGGCCGCCGTCGGTCGCGAGCAGGCGGTGCAGGTCGGGGCAGCCGGGCGCGTCGGATCCCGCCCACGCGACGGCCAGCGTGTCGAGCATGAACAGGCGCGCCGCCTGCGCGATCGGGCGCGGGATGCGCGCGAGGCTGAGCCCGGCCGCGTGCGCGGCGAGCCGGGCCGCGATACCGTGCACGCGTTCGGCTGGCGGGGTGGTATCCATCGGCTCGTTCCTCGGCGGTCCACGGATGCGCGCGGTGCGATCGTGCGCGGCGGGCCGGCGGCTCGCCGGCGGTTGTTCGGGCCCGGGGCGACCTGCCGCGCGCCGGCCGTGGCCGGCCGCGCACTCGCGGCTCCGGCTGCAGCGCATCGATTCTAGCGGCGGGCAGGGGGCGGCAGCGCTGTCCACGCTGCTTTACAATGATCCCGTCATCCCGGCACACAGGCGGCGCCCCATGGCTTCGGTGTTTCCCTTCACCGCGATCGTCGGTCAGGACGAGATGAAGCTGGCACTGCTGATCGCCTCGGTCGATCCGTCGGTGGGCGGCGTTCTCGTGTTCGGCGATCGCGGCACCGGCAAGTCGACCGCGGTGCGCGCGCTGGCGGCCCTGCTGCCGCCGATGAAGGCCGTCGTCGGGTGCCCCTACGGATGCGAACCCTCGCGCACCGCCGGGCTGTGCGCGGCGTGTGCGAGTCCGGCGAAGCCCGCGCGCGGGGCGGCGGCCACTGCCGCACCCCGGACCGCATCGCGCCCTGTGCCGGTGGTCGACCTGCCGCTGGGCGCGACCGAGGATCGGGTGGTTGGCGCGCTCGACCTCGAGCGCGCGCTCGCCGACGGGGTGAAGGCGTTCGAGCCCGGCCTCCTCGCGCGCGCCAACCGTGGTTTCCTGTACATCGACGAGGCCAACCTGCTCGAGGATCACCTGGTCGACCTGCTGCTCGACGTGGCCGCCTCGGGCGAGAACGTGGTCGAACGCGAAGGCCTGTCGATCCGGCACCCCGCGCGCTTCGTGCTGGTGGGCAGCGGGAATCCCGAAGAGGGTGAACTGCGTCCGCAACTGCTCGACCGCTTCGGGCTGTCGGTCGAGGTGAAGACGCCGACCGACCTGCCCACGCGCATCGAGGTCATCCGCCGCCGCGATGCGTTCGAGCGCGATCCGGAGACCTTTCTCGCGACCTGGGCGCGGGAGGAGCGAAGGCTGCGTCGCCGGCTCGAGGCCGCGCGCGATCGGCTCCCCGCGGTCCGCGTGCCCGACGCGGTGCTCGAGCAGGCGGCCGCGCTGTGCCTGAAGGCGGGCACCGACGGCCTGCGCGGCGAACTCACGCTGATGCGAGCGGCGCGCGCGCTGGCGAGCCTCGAGGGCGACACCGAGGTCACGGTGGCGCACCTGCGTCGGGTCGCGCCGCCGGCGCTGCGGCACCGGCTGCGCCGCAACCCGCTCGAGGAGGCGGGGTCCGCCGGGCGTATCGAGCGCGCGATCGCCGAACAGCTCGGCACCTGAGTCCATGCCTGCGCGGCCGGAGGAACGCACGACGGCCGCCTCGCGCGGCCTCGAGCCGTCGGACTCGCCGGCGAACCTGCAGCCGCCCGGATCATCGCCAGCCGACCGGGCACGCGTTCCGCATTCCGCGAACCCCGCGCGCGCGCGGTCGACGGACGAGGCGTCGACACCGCGGCGGGGCGCTGCGGCAGCGGTCGAATCGCCAGACGAGGACACGACCGGGCCTTCCGGCGCCACTGCCTGGCGCGACGCGATGCGGGCGCTGGCGCTGTTCGCGGTCGACCCGCAGGGGCTGGGCGGGGTGTGGCTCCGCGCGCGCGCGGGCCCGGTGAGGGATCTCTGGGCGGACGCGCTCGCCGAGGCGCTGCCGGTCGACACCGCCGTACGCCGGCTGCCGCCGGGCATCGGCGATACGCGGCTCCTCGGCGGACTCGACCTCGCCGCGACCCTCG
>JBIPNU010000026.1:0-11716 GCA_044370615.1 Burkholderiales bacterium | reverse complement strand
TCCGTTGCTCATGGCTGCTTCCTTGACTTGAATGAGTTCAGACGGCGGCCGCGCCGGAGACGATCTCCGACAGCTCCTTGGTGATCGCCGCCTGGCGTGCCTTGTTGTAGACGAGCTTCAATTCGTCGATGACCTTCTTCGCGTTGTCGCTGGCCGCCTTCATCGCGACCATCCGCGCGCTCTGCTCCGAGGCCATGTTCTCCGCGACCGCCTGGAACACGAGCGCTTCGACGTAGCGGGTGAGCAGTTCGTCGAGCACGGTCTTGGCATCGGGCTCGTACAGATAGTCCCACCCGGGGCTTCCGGCATCGGCCTCCATGCGCTCGGCGGGCAGGGGAAGCAGTTGCTCGACCTTCGCGTCCTGCCGCATGGTGTTCACGAAGTCGTTGTAGCAGAGGTACACCGCGTCGAGTTCGCCCGCGGCGAACTTGTCCAGCATGACCTTCACCGGGCCGATGAGCTTTTCCATGCGCGGGGTGTCGCCCAGTCCGGTGACGTGCGAGACGATGCGCGCACCCAGCCGCTGGAGGAATCCGAAGCCCTTGTTGCCCAGCGCGGTAGCCTCGATGCCCTGCCCTGCCTGCTCGCAGTCACGCATCCGGCCCAGCACCTGCCGCAGCAGGTTGGTGTTCAGGCCACCGCACAGGCCCTTGTCCGAGGTGACGACGATGAAGCCGACGTTGCGACGCTCGGCGGGCGCAGTCAGGAACGGATGACGGTACTCGGTGTTGGCGTGGGCCAGGTTGGCCGCGATGTTGCGGATCTTCTCGGCATAGGGACGCGCCGCGCGCATGCGATCCTGCGCCTTGCGCATCTTGCTCGCAGCGACCATTTCCATCGCCTTGGTGATCTTGCGCGTGTTCTCCACGCTCTTGATCTTGCTGCGGATTTCCTTGGAGCCTGGCATCTCGATCTCGTCTGCAGGGCGGGGACGGGCGGCACCCGATGGGCACCGCCGCCGTAGGCGTCGCCTCAGTACGTGCCGTTCTTCTTGAAGTCGTTGATCGCCTCGACCAGCTTGGCCTCGTCGTCCTTCGAGAGGTCCTTGCTGGACTCGATCGACTCGGCCAGGGCCGCGTACTTCGTCTTGATGAAGTCACGCAGCGCGCGTTCGAAGGACAGGGCCTTCTTCACGTCGACGTCGTCGTAGAAGTTGCTGTTCACCGCGAACAGGGTGACGGCCATCTCCCAGACCTGCAGCGGCTGGTACTGGGGCTGCTTCATCAGTTCGGTCACCATGCGGCCCCGCTCGAGCTGGCGGCGGGTGGCATCGTCGAGGTCGGAGGCGAACTGCGCGAACGCCGCCAGTTCGCGGTACTGGGCCAGCGCGAGGCGCACGCCGCCACCGAGCTTCTTGATCACCTTGGTCTGCGCCGCACCACCCACGCGCGAGACCGAGATGCCGGCGTTGATGGCCGGTCGGATGCCGGCGTTGAACAGGTCGGTCTCGAGGAAGATCTGGCCGTCGGTGATCGAGATCACGTTGGTGGGCACGAACGCGGAAACGTCGCCGGCCTGCGTCTCGATGATCGGCAGCGCGGTGAGCGAGCCGGTCTTGCCCTTGACCTCGCCCTTGGTGAACTTCTCGACGTACTCCTCGTTCACGCGCGCTGCGCGCTCGAGCAGGCGGCTGTGCAGATAGAACACGTCGCCGGGGTAGGCTTCGCGGCCCGGCGGGCGGCGCAGCAGCAGCGAGATCTGGCGGTAGGCCACGGCCTGCTTCGACAGATCGTCGTAGACGATCAGCGCGTCCATGCCGCGATCGCGGAAGTACTCGCCCATCGTGCAGCCGGAGTAGGCGGCGATGTACTGCATGGCAGCCGACTCGGAGGCCGACGCGGCCACAACCGTCGTGTAGGCCATCGCGCCGTATTCCTCGAGCTTGCGGACCACGTTCGCGACCGTGGAGGCCTTCTGGCCGATCGCAACGTAGATGCAGAAGAGGTCCTTGCCCTTCTGGTTGATGATGGTGTCGATCGCCACCGCGGTCTTGCCGGTCTGGCGGTCGCCGATGATCAGCTCGCGCTGGCCGCGGCCGACCGGCACCATCGCGTCGATCGCCTTGAGGCCCGACTGCACCGGCTGCGACACCGACCGCCGCGCGATCACGCCCGGGGCCACCTTCTCGATCACGTCGGTGAGCTTGGCGTTGATCGGGCCCTTGCCGTCGATCGGCTGACCCAGCGCGTTCACGACGCGACCGATCAGCTCCGGGCCGACCGGCACCTCGAGGATGCGGCCGGTCGTCTTGACCGTGTCGCCCTCGGAGATGTGTTCGTACTCGCCCAGGATCACCGCGCCGACCGAGTCGCGCTCGAGGTTGAGCGCCAGCCCGAAGGTGTTGTTCGGGAACTCGAGCATCTCGCCCTGCATGACGTCGGACAGCCCGTGCACACGGCAGATGCCATCGGTCACCGAGACCACGGTCCCCTGGTTGCGAACCTCTGCGCCGACGCCCAGGTTCTGGATGCGGCTCTTGATCAGTTCGCTGATCTCGGAGGGATTCAGTTGCATCGCTGTGCTCCTAGGATTGAAGGGCGGTGGCCATCTGCGCGAGGCGGCCACGCACCGAAGCGTCCAGTACTTCATCGCCGACGGTGGCCCGCACGCCACCGATCAGCTCGGGATTGACGCGAACCGTCGCGGTCAGGCGGCAGCCGAATCGCCGCTCCATTGCACCGACCAGCTCGGCGAGCGCCGCGTCGTCCATCGGGAAGGCCGACTCGACCAGCAGGTCGGCGCGGCCTTCGTCGCGGTTGCGCAACGCATGGAACTGCGCGGCGATTTCAGGCAGGGTTTCCACCCGGCCGTTCTCGGCAAGGGTCGCGACGAAGCGGGCGGCCTCGCCGGTGAGTCCGCCCGGCACGATGCCAGCGAGGAACGCGGCCAGCCGGTCGGCGCTCAGCGCGGGGTCACCCACCACGGCCTTGAGCTGGGGATCGGACACGATGCGGCCCAGGTTCGCCAGCAGGTCCGACCACGCCGGCACCGCACCGGTCTCGCGGGCCAGCTTGAAAGCCGCCTCGGCGTAGGGACGCGCGACGGTCGACAGTTCAGCCATTGCGATCAGAGCTCCTGCTTGAGGTCGGCCAGCATCTGGGCGTGGGCCCTGGGGTCGACCTCGCGCTTGAGGATGCGCTCGGCACCCGCCACGGCGAGTGCGGCGACCTGGTCGCGCAGCGCCTCGCGGGCACGTTGAACTTCCTGCTCGGAAGCGCGCTTCTCGCCCTGCGCGACGAGTTCCTGGACGCGGGCCTTCGCCTCGCGATCGGCGTCGAGCGAGCGCTTCTCGGCAGCGGCCAGGTCGGCCCGGCCGCGCTCGGCGGCGGCCAGACCGTCGGCGATCTTCTTCTGGCGCTCTTCGAGCGCACCGATCAACGGCGGCCAGATGTACTTCATCGTGACGTATGCCCCGATGAAGAACACGATCAGCTGAATGAACAGCGTGGCGTTGATGCTCATCTAGAACCTCGTTCGTTCCGCAGCCCCGGTCCATGCCCGGGGAACGGCATCCGCGTCGGTCGGCAGCCCGGCTCGCGGGCGTCGCGACCACGGGACCGGGTCGGTGATCGGGACCTCGGTCCGCCGCGGGATGGATGCTGCCGGTACGCGGCCACGCGGCCGCGCGCAACACGCGAGTGAATCAGCCGGCGAACGGGTTGGCGAAGGCGAACAGCATCGCGATGCCCACGCCGATCAGGAACGCGGCGTCGATCAGGCCGGCGAGCAGGAACATCTTGGTCTGCAGCGTGTTCATCAGCTCGGGCTGGCGCGCGGCGGCCTCGATGTACTTGCCGCCCATGATGCCGATGCCGATGCAGGCGCCGATGGCGCCCAGACCGATGATCAGACCGCAGGCGAGGGCTACGAAGGCAACGTTGGTCATTACTGCTACTCCTGTGGAAGAAACGAACGGAATCGCTTGCGCGAAGAACTGCGGGAAGGCGGGCTCAGTGACCCTCGTGCGCCTGGCCGAGGTAGACCAGGGTGAGCATCATGAAGATGAAGGCCTGCAGCAGGACGATCAGGATGTGGAACAGCAGCCAGATCGTGCCGGCAGCGACGTGCAGCGCGGCGAGCGACAGGCCGGTGGCGTTGAGCGCCAGGGCGCCACCCATCAGCGCGATCAGGAAGAAGATCAGTTCGCCGGCGAACATGTTGCCGAACAGTCGCAGGCCCAGCGAGGCAGTCTTCGCTGCGTACTCGATCAGGTTCAGCAGGAAGTTGAACGGCCACAGCGCCGGATGCGAGCCGAAGGGCGCGCAGAAGAGTTCATGCACGAAGCCACCGGCACCCTTGATCTTCACGCCATACCACAGCATCAGGATCAGCACGCCTACGGACATGCCCAGCGTGCCGTTCAGGTCGGCGGTGGGCAGCGGGCGCAGGTAGACGTCGTGCTCGGGCACACCGGCCACGTACCAGCCGAGCAGGCTCGCGATCTTCGGAAACAGGTCGACCGGGATCAGGTCGATCGCGTTCATCAGCGCGATCCACACGAACACCGTCAGCGCCAGCGGCGCGATGAAGCGACGGTCGCCGTGCACGATGGAGCGGCTCTGCTCTTCCACCAGCTCGACCAGCATCTCGACGAAGGCCTGGAAGCGGCCGGGAACGCCGCTGGTCGCCCGCTTCGCCGCCGAGTGCAGCACGAGCAGGCCGATCGCCAGGCAGGCAATGGAGAAGATCACCGTGTCGATGTTGACCACGGAGAAGTCGATCATCGACTTCTGCTTTTCGGTCTGCCAGTGACCGAGGTGATGGACGATGTACTCGGTCGCGGTGAGCGTGTGGGAATCGGCAGCCATGGACACAGAGGATCGGTTCGATTTGTTTCAGGAATCTGGCAACCCGGGCTGTCGGGCTCTGCCCTTGAGCAGCAGGGCCAGCCAGTTCGACTTCACCGCCACGATCACGCCGAGCACCGCGCCCGGCCACCAGATCGTCGACACCAGCTGCGCCAGCGCGGCCAGCAGCAGCAGGGTCAGCAACAGCTTGGCAAACTCGCCGAGGAAGAAAACCGCGGCAGCCTGATCGGGCCGGTGCCGCAACGCCAGCGAAAGCCGCCACGCGAACAGCGCACTCGGTACCCAGCAGGCGGCCCCGCCCGCCAGCGTCGACCAGCCTTCGCGGACGCCCAAAAGCACCCCGATGACCAGCGCGGCCGCCACCACCAGAGCTGCCTGCAACCCGATGATCGCCGCGAACCCGGGGGGGCCAGACTTCGCTGCGGACGCATCGACTTGCATGCAGGGGCCTTGTGCGCGACGCCGAAGCTTTCGCGCTCCGGCACGGGACCGGAGGCGTGCAGCAGCGCCGCCCTGACGACAACCGCGACAGACACAACGGGAGCCGTCTTATACAAAGCCCTTGATTTTCTCGCGCGCCCCGTCGCGTTGTCAATCCGGCAAGCGGCGTCCCGGCTTCCAGGGCCTGGGCGCAGGTCGCGCCCGCACGGCCTCACTCCGGCGACAGGCCGAGCCGCCGCGTCAGGTCGTCGAGCTGTTCCAGCGAATGCCAGGTGATTTCCAGCCGACCTGTCCGGCGCGGGCCGACCCGCAGGCGCACCGCGGTGCCAAGGGTCTCGGCGAGTCGCTCCTGCAATCGCAGCACGTCGCGGTCGGGTTCGCGGTGACGGGCCGGGGCGCCGGCACCGCGCGCAGGCGCCACCAGGCGCGCCACCTCCCGCTCGGTATCCCGCACCGACAGCCGCTGGCCGGCGACCCGATTGGCCAGGGTGATCTGCCGCGCGGGATCGAGCGACAGCAGGGCGCGGGCATGTCCCATCTCGATCGATCCGGACGCCAGCATCTCCTGCACCGGCTCGGCCAGCGCGCGCAGCCGCAGCAGGTTGGTGACCGCGGCGCGCGAGCGGCCCAG
The DNA here is from genome assembly GCA_044370615.1 of Burkholderiales bacterium. GTDB lineage: Bacteria > Pseudomonadota > Gammaproteobacteria > Burkholderiales > CAIKXV01 > CAIKXV01. Next base: position 5,836 of record JBIPNU010000026.1, on the reverse strand, counting down.
TGCCCGCGCGGCCGCCTCGTGGGTCATGCCGAACTCGTCGATCAGGCGCTGGATGCCATGCGCCTCCTCGAGCGCGTTGAGGTCCTCGCGCTGGATGTTCTCGATCAGCGCCATCGCGACCGCCGACTCGTCGGCGATGCTGCGAACCAGCACGGGGACCTCGGTCAGGCCCGCGCGTTGCGCGGCCCGCCACCGGCGCTCGCCCGCGACGATCTCGAACCGGTCGGCACCGACCGCGCGCACCAGGATCGGCTGCAGGATCCCCTGTTCGCGGATCGAGGAGGCCAGTTCCTCGAGCGCGGTGTCATCCATCCGCGTGCGCGGCTGATACTTGCCCGGTAGCAGGCTGCCTACGGGCAGGGTGCGCAGGCCTTCGGCCGGCTCGCCGGCGGACGCCGCGACCGGGGTGTCCCCGACCGACTTGCCGAGCAGCGCATCCAGGCCCCGCCCCAATCCCCTGTTCTTCGCCATCACGTTGCCATCCCTGTCTCGGAACCGTCGCCGCCCTCGCGCGCCGCTTCACGATTGAGCATCTCGCCCGCCAGCGCGAGGTAGGCGAGCGCGCCCTTCGACTGCCGGTCGAACACGAGCGCCGGCTGGCCATGACTGGGAGCCTCGGCCAGGCGCACGTTGCGCGGCACGACCGTGCGGAACACCTTGCCCTCGAAGTGGCGCATCAGCTGGTCGGAGACCTGCTGGGCGAGGGTGTTGCGCGGGTCGTACATCGTGCGCAGCAGTCCCTCGATCTCCAGTGACGGCTGCAGTCCCTGTCGCACCCGGCGGATCGTCTCGACCAGATCCGACAAGCCCTCCAGCGCGTAGTACTCGCACTGCATCGGGATCACCACGGCGTCGGCGGCTGCGAACGCGTTGATCGTCAGCAGGGAAAGGGCCGGCGGGCAATCGATCAGGATGTAGTCGTATTGCGCCGCGATCGGCTGCAAGGCCTGCCGCAACCGCTGCTCGCGCGCATCGGCATCGACCAGCTCGACCTCGGCGCCGGCAAGATGCCGATTGGACGGCAGCACGTCGTAGCCGCAGCTCTCGGAGCGCACGCGGGCCGATGCGGCATCGCGCAGCCCGAGCAGCACGTGGTAGATCGATGCTTCCAGCGTCGTCTTGTCGATACCGCTGCCGGTGGTGGCATTGCCCTGGGGATCGAGGTCGACCAGCAGCACCCGGCGGCGGGCGGCCGCGAGGCTCGCGCCGAGGTTCACGGTCGTGGTGGTCTTGCCCACCCCGCCCTTCTGGTTGGCGACGGCGAGGATTCGGGTCATTGCGGCGCGCGAACCCTGACCAGGTGGCGCTCGCCGTCGAGGCCCGGCACGTCCAGCTTCACCACCTCGACCTCTCCGGCTTCGGCCGGCAGCTGCAGCACCTCTTCGTACGGATGCACGCCCTTCATCGCGAGCAGTTCGCCGGCGGGCGCGCGCAGGCGCCCGGCGAGTTGGGCGAATTCCGGCAGATCGGAGAACGCGCGCGAGATCACCGCATCGAACCGCTCCTCGGGCTGCCAGGCCTCGACCCGGTCGACCACGACCCGCGCATTGCGGATGCCGAGTTCGCCCACCGCCTGCGCGAGGAAGGCACCCTTCTTGTGGTGACTGTCGATCAGGGTCACCGACCACTGCGGACGCGCGATCGCCAGCGGAATGCCGGGCAGGCCTGCGCCGCTGCCGACATCGAGCAGACGACGCGCCGGCGCGTCGATCGCCTGCAGCACGGCCAGGCTGTCGAGCAAGTGGTGCGTGACCATGCGGGTGACGTCGCGGATCGCGGTGAGGTTGTGCACCTGGTTCCACTTCGCGATCAGGGCAACGTAGTCGAGCAGGCTGCGTCGCTGATCCGCGGAGAGATCGAGTCCTAGCGCAGCGAGTCCGGTATCGAGGGTGGTGGCAGGCATCGGGAAATCCTGGACCGGGCGCGGCGCGTGCTCAGGCGCGGCGGGCGGTCGGATCGGGTTGACGATCAGGCTGAGCCCGGGCGGCGGTCATCGCCGCGTGCTTGCGCAGGTACACGCGCAGCAACGACACAGCGGCGGGAGTGATGCCGGGCAGCCGGGAAGCCTGACCGAGCGTGGCGGGTCGCGCGGCGGTCAGCCGCTGCCGAGCCTCGTAGGAGAGCGCGGTCAGGGTGGCGTAGTCCAGGTCGGACGGCAGCGGCGTGGATTCCATCGCCGACTGGCGCGCGATCTCGTCGGCCTGGCGCTCGATGTACCCGGCGTAACGAACCCCGATCTCGATCTGCTCGATGACTGCGTCGTCGTCCAGCCCCGGCCCGGCGGCGGGCAACGTCATCAGCGCGCGATAGCTCACGTCGGGACGGCTGAGGAGCTGTGTGAGCGCATACTCTCGCTCAAGCGGCTTCCCCAGCACACGGATGGCATCCTGCTCGGCGACAATACGGGGGTTGACCCAGGTCGACCGCAGCCGCTCGCCCTCGCGCTCGACCGCCTCCCGCTTGCGCTCGAAGGCGGCCCAGCGATCATCCGGGACCAGTCCCAGATCGCGCCCGATCGCCGTCAGGCGAGTGTCGGCATTGTCCTCGCGCAGCGACAGCCGGTACTCGGCCCGGCTGGTGAACATCCGGTAGGGTTCGGTCACGCCCTGGGTGACGAGGTCGTCGACGAGCACGCCGAGGTAAGCCTGGTCCCGCCCGGGGATCCACGCCGCCTCGCCGATCGTCGATCGCGCCGCGTTGATGCCGGCCAGCAAGCCCTGCGCCCCGGCTTCCTCGTAGCCGGTGGTGCCGTTGATCTGCCCGGCCAGGAACAGCCCGGGGATCGCCTTCAGTTCCAGCGAGGGCGCGAGCGCGCGCGGATCGACGTAGTCGTATTCGATCGCATAGCCGGGACGCACGATATGCACCTGTTCCAGGCCCCGGATCGATCGCATGTAGTCGAGTTGCACGTCGAACGGCAGGCTGGTCGACATCCCCTGCGGGTAGATCTCGTTGACTGTGAGCCCCTCGGGCTCCAGGAAGATCTGATGGCTGTCGCGGTCCGCGAAGCGGGTGACCTTGTCCTCGATCGATGGGCAGTACCGCGGGCCCACGCCCTCGATCACACCCGCGAACATCGGCGAACGGTCGAGGTTGGCGCGGATGACATCATGGGTGCGGGCGTTGGTGTGGGTGATCCAGCAGCAGATCTGCCGCGGGTGCATCTCGCGGCGCCCCATGAACGAGAACACCGGCACCGGATCGTCCCCTGGTTGTCGTTCCAGCACCGAGAAGTCGATGGTCCGCGCGTCCAGCCGCGGCGGCGTCCCGGTCTTCAGCCGCCCCACCGGCAACTGGATCTCGCGCAGGCGCTCGGCCAGGCGCTGCGAGGCAGGATCGCCCGCTCGTCCAGCCGAGTGGTTCTTCATGCCGATATGGATGAGCCCCGACAGGAACGTCCCGGTCGTGATGACCACCGCCCGAGCCCTGAACCGGATATCGCTCTGGGTGACCACCCCGGCGATCCGGCCGTTCTCCAGGATCAGGTCGTCGACGGCCTGCTGGAAAATGGCCAGATTCGGCTGGTTCTCCAGCCGGCGGCGGATCGCAGCCTTGTACAGCACCCGATCCGCCTGGGCACGGGTCGCCCGAACCGCGGGCCCTTTGCGGGCATTCAGCGTACGGAACTGGATCCCGGCTTCATCGGTTGCCAGCGCCATGGCGCCGCCCAGCGCGTCGATCTCCCGCACCAGATGACCCTTCCCGATGCCGCCGATCGAGGGGTTGCAGGACATCTGCCCCAGCGTCTCGATGTTGTGCGTCAGCAGCAGCGTCGCCCGCCCGGATCGGGCGGACGCGAGCGCGGCCTCGGTGCCGGCATGGCCGCCACCGACGACGATCACATCGTAGTCTGTCGGATACCACATGGCTGGTGTCTCGGCAGTCGCGCTTGGGCGGGGTGCGCGGTCGGGGTCGCTATCCGGGCGCTCGGGGATTCCGCGGGGCGCTGATTGTAGGCGTGGGCCGGACCCGCGCCAAGCGTTTGTTTCACGTGGAACGCCGCGGATCCCGGTTCCACGTGGAACACCTGCCTGCTGGGCGGGATCCGCACGGTTCCACGTGGAACCCCTCCCGGACCGCGCGGCGATCAGGCGAGCGACGGACGGCCTCGGGCGAGCAGACCCGCCAACCGGAACAGCACCCACAGGATTGCCAGCGGCAGCATCAGGGTCTGGAGCAGGAACACGACGATCACGCGCACCATGCTGTCGACCGCCTGCTCCGACGCCTGGACCCAGTACTCCAGCCGCCGCTTCCATTCAGTCGGGCTGAGCGACTCTCGCCAACCGGGCTGAACTGCCCCCTGCTCGCTCGCGCTGCTCGCCAGCCGCTCCAGTGTCTGCTGGCTGCGGCCGAGATCGGCCGCCATGAACGCTCGATAAAGCCCTTCACTCGCGATCGCTGACGCCGGAACCGCAAACCGCGCCAGCAGCAGCACGATCAGCGCCAGGCGAAGGCCGCGGGGCCAGGCCCTGCCCTGCCAGACCGCCACCGCGGCCCACGCCGCCGCAACGGTCAAGGCGAGCGCCAGCAGCCAGTATCCCCCGATGGCCACCAGCACCCGCTGCACACCGAAGGACACCGTCGCCAGCAGCATCATCGAGGCAAACCACTCGACCAGGTCGTTCAGCGGGTCCAGCACCTGCCCGAGGGCAACCGTCACGCCGGTACCCAGTACGCTCACCGCCACCGTACTCTCCTGCAGGAGCGAGATGCCGGCGTTCAGCGCGCGGGCGGTCGCATGCGCGATCAGGGCGCGGCGAAACCCGTCCTCGACATGCTCGACGGCCACCCGGTCGAGCCAGGGCAGCCAGGCCAGCAGGACGGCAGCCAACAGCGCGGCAACGGTCGCGATCCGGAGCTTGCGGTTCATTCCCGATGTCCCTCCCGATATCACCCGCGGAGATCCCCTACTGCGTGGCGGATGCGGCAGCGCGATCAGTGCCAGCCCTGCCGCCAGACCGATGAATCCTGCAGGTCCCGCCACCGGATCGTCTGACTACGCCGGGAATGGACCGCCTCGATCACGATCCACTCCCAGCGGTTTGCCGGCTGCTCGGGGTCGAGGATACGGGTCACCAGCCAGTGCTTCTCCCGATCGCGTGGCTGCAAGGCCGTCCACTTGCTGTGGAGCAGCTTGCCGGGCTGGATCCGCACCGGGGGCATCCCGTGCGACCCCTGTCGAGAGGGCTTCGATTTTTCATTCGGCGAATCAACAGGTTGGACTCCCTTCTCCGGGCTCCGACCCGAAAAATGAACTCTGTCGGACATTTCCACGCCGCGGGTCATGGCAACCCCTCCGGGTCCGCGCCCGACTCAACCGCCCAGCAGCGCGCGCATCCGCGCCACCGCTGCCCCCGGCGATTCGAACACCGGTACCGGGCAGGCCGCCGCCACCACCGGCGCGGCGCGCGCCAGCGTGAACTGGGCGAGGACCACCGCATCGCATCCGCGGATATCGGCAGCGCGCTCGGCGACCAGGCGATCATGGGTCGCTGCATCTCCACGCGCCAGCGCGTCGAACGCCCCCTCCACCACCACCGGCACCAGTTCGACCGTGCGTCCGCGCGCGGCGGCCGTCTCCAGCAGTTCGGCCGAAAAGGAAGGGATCGTCGGACCGACGGTCGCCATCACCGCCAGCCGCGAACCGGCATCGAGCGCGTCGTCGATCATCGCGGTGTTCGGTCCGAGCATCGGCAGCGGGAACATCGCGCGGCACCCGTCGATGACCTCGCGGAACGCGGAGCAGGTATAGACGATGCCCTGCGCGCCGCGAGCGACCGCATAGCGGGTCAGCGTATGGAAGGCCTCGTGCATTTCCGGCACCACCCCACCC
>JBIPNU010000025.1:0-11726 GCA_044370615.1 Burkholderiales bacterium | reverse complement strand
GCGCGTCCAGTTCGCGCAGCGTCTGCAGCGTCGCGTTGATCGCCACTCGACTGCGCTCGTCGGCCGGTCGGGTATTCCAGGCCAGAAGGCCGGCACAGCCGATCAGCGCGAGCGCGACCAGCCCATAGAGCGGCGCACGCAGGGGCAGGCCGAAAGGTGCCTTCACGGAAGGCTCCCCACCTGCATCCGCCGGGCCGTGACCGCGCAGCGCGGTGCCGCGCACCCCGATTCGTGCACGGGCGCGTTCATCGGCGTCGGCCAGCCCCGGCGCTCGCCGCACCCGTGTCACGCCGCATTGTCGCCATCCGGGAGCCCGGCGTCATCGGCGGGCTGCGATACGGATGCAGACACTGCCGATACGGCGCCCTGCGGCACGGCCACGGACGGGGGCACTTCGGGGCGAAGCGTGGCCGGCATGAACAGCGGCGTGGCCGCCATCAGGCGGGTCAGGGCCCCCGCGCCCTTGGCGATCGGCGGGCTCGCGTCGGACGGGTTGAGCGTCGATCCGGCCGGGCTGTACATGCGCGCGAGTTCGGGTTGCTCGCGCAGCACCTGGGCGCGGTCGAGCGCGGCGAGCAGGTGCGAGCGCACGACCATCGGATTCACCGGCTTGTTGAGGAAGCGGAAGATCTGGGCCCCGTTGATGAGTTCGATCATCAGCTCGGAGTCCGAGGCGCTGGTGACCGCGATGGCAAGCATCCGCGGCCGCTCGGCCTTGAGCAGTTTCACCAGCGCGATGCCCTCCGACCCGGTCTGCTCGAGATCCAGCAGCACGACCGCGATGTCGCTGCGATCGACCACCGCCAGCGCGGTGTCGGCATCGATGGCATGCTGGATCTGGCAGACGCCCGACAGCAGTTCCTTCACCGGCTGCAGCAGTTCGTGGTTGGGGTCGAGCACGAGCAGGCCGAGTTCGCTGGAGGCGACGCTGGTGCTGCGCAGCACGCGGCGCTCGCCCACCGTGAGGCCGATCTCCACCGCTTCGTGCACGATCTGCCGCAGGTCGTTGTTGTTCCAGGGCTTGCTGATGAAGCGGAAGATCTCCCCCTCGTTGATCGAACTCAGGATCGCGTGCAGGTCCGAGTAGCCGGTGAGCAGCAACCGCATCGAGGTGGGCGACAGGAACTTCGCGCGACGCAGCAGTTCCACGCCGAGCATCTGCGGCATGCGCTGGTCGCTCAGGATCGCGTGCACGTGGAACTTCTCGATGAAGCGCAGCGCAAGGTTGCAGTCGCTGGTGGCGAAGACGTGGAACTCGCTGCGGAAGAGCGCCTTGAGCGCGGTCAGGATGCGCTCGTCGTCATCGACCGCGAGCAGGCGCGGCTTGTGTGCGGTGGATACCGGACCGAGGGTGCGCACCGCGCCGGGTGCGCGTCCGAGCGACCCGGTGTGCAGCGCCCCGGTCGCGAGCGACCCGGTGCGCAGCGCCCCGGTACGCAGGGCGCCGGTGTGAAGCGCGCCGGTCTGCAGCGCGCCGGTGGCGGTCGTCTCGCGCAGCAGGCGGGCTGCGGCCCAGAGGTTGCGCGCGCCTTCGCTGCGGGCGCGCGCGTCCTCGACGCTGCCGCCACCCATCGCGCGCAGGGTCGAGGCGATGGCCGCCTCGAAGGCCTCCTGGAACTGGGCCGCGCTCTGGAAGCGCTCGGCCGGTCGCTTGGCGAGCGCAGTCAGCACCGCAGCGTCCAGCGCGCGCCCGATCCGCGGATCGGTCTGGGAGGGTGCGGGTACCTGCACCTCCGGGTCCATCACCTGCCGCATCACGAAGGCCGTGGTACCCGAGTAGGCGCGCTGGCCGGTCAGCAGTTCGTAGGCCACCGCGCCGGCCGAATAGACGTCCGCAGCCGGCGTCGCCGCCTCGCCCGCGAGCAGTTCGGGCGCCATGTAGTGAGGGGTGCCAAGCGCCTCGCCCGAGAGCGGGGCGCGCGTCGACGGCAGGTGCGCGATGCCGAAGTCGGTCACCTTCACCCGGCCGTCGTTGGCCACCAGGATGTTCGCCGGCTTGATGTCCTGGTGGATGATGCCGTGGCGGTGCGCGTGGTCGAGCGCGAGCAGCAACTGGCCGATCACCGAGGCCGTCAGCCTGAGGTCGAGGCGACGGCGCTCGATCAGCCGCTGGTGCAGCGACTTGCCGGGCACCAGTTCCATCGCGATCCAGGCGAGGTCGTCGTCCTCGCCGTAGTCGTACACCTGGACGATGTTCGGATGCGCCAGTCGGCCGGCCGCCTGCGCCTCGCGCTTGAAGCGGTCGAGCACGTTGAGTACCTGGGTCGGCTCGATCGCGTGCTTGATCAGCGACTTCACCGCGACCGGGCGCTGGATGGTCGGGTCGAACGCGGAATAGACCGTGCCCATGCCGCCACGGCCCAGCAGGCCGTGCACCTGGAACTTGCCGATCTGGCTGGGCAGGGGGCCGGTGTCGGTCATCGAAGGAGGCTCGGCGCGGCGCGCAGGGTCAGGCGGTGGGGGAGGGCGGGACCGGCTCACCGGACTGCGCCACGGGCGGCGGGGTGATCTCGGCTGCCGTGGACTGCGCGGGCAGCAGGACGGTGAAGGTCGTGCCTTCACCGGGCTTGGACATCACCATGATCTTGCCATGATGCTGGTCGATGATCTTGTAGCAGATCGACAGTCCCAGGCCGGTACCCTTGCCCGCCTCCTTGGTGGTGAAGAACGGGTCGAAGATGCGCGGCAGCACATGGGGCGGGATTCCGCGGCCGTTGTCCTGGATCTCGACCATCACGCTCTTGCCGACCGCCCGGGTCGTGAGGGTGATTACGCCGCGCCGGCCTTCGGTGGCCTGCGCCGCGTTGGTGATCAGGTTGAGGAACACCTGGTTGATCTGCGAGGCCGCGCACATCACCGGCGGCAGCAGGCTGAACTGGCAGCGGACCTCGATCTGCTTGAGCGCGTGCCGGGCGAGCAGCAGGGTGCTCTCCAGCCCCTTGTTCACGTCGAAGGCCTGCATCCGCTGCCGATCGAGCCGGCTGAAGTCCTTCAGGTTCACCACCAGCTCCGAGATCTGGTCGATGCCGTGCAGGCCGTCGCGCACCAGATGGCCCAGCTCGCCCAGGCTGTCTCCCTCGCGCAGTTGCGCGAGTTCGGCCCCGACGCGGGCGAACTGCCCGCGCAGCACCTCGTCGGGCGTGTCTTCGGCCTGCAGCATCTCCATCAGGCGGGCGAACGACTCGACCAGGTCGCGCAGCGTCACGACCCGATCCTCCACCATCGCCAGGTTGTTCTTGACGTAGGCGAGCGGCGTGTTGATCTCGTGCGCGACGCCCGCCACCATCTGGCCGAGCGAGGACATCTTCTCGGACTGGATCAGTTGCGTCTCCGACTGCTGCAGTTCCGCGAGCGCGGTGGTCAGTTCGCGCGTGCGTTCGGTCACCCTCTCCTCGAGCGACTCGTTGGCCGCGCTGAGCTCCGTGTTGGCGCGATCGAGCACCCGGTAGCTGCCCAGCAGCATCCAGCCGACCACGCCCAGCACGACGAGCAGGGCGGTCGCGCTCCAGAGCAGGATCCGCCCGTAGGACTGCTGCGCCGCGGCTCGCGACAGGCGTTCGCGGTCGAAATCGGCCGCCAGCTGATCGAGCTGGCGACCGGCAGGCGAGGCCGCGATCGTGGCGAGTGTGTCGGACATCGCCTGGCGCCGCCCGGCCACCGCGGCCGCAAGGCTCGCCAGGGCGGTGCGGGCTTCCTCCAGCCGGCGGCCGGGGTCGGCGGCGGTCCCGCCTGCCAGCTCGGCGAGCGCCGCCTGCACGCTGCCGGCGCGGGCCGGCGAGGCGTCGGCCGCGTGGGCCAGGAGGTCCGCCGCCAGCTGGCCGGCCGTCCGCTCCAGCGCGGTGAGTCGCGCCTGCGCGCCGGCGTCGTCGGCCCGGGTGGCCCGCAGCGCCTCGACATAGCGGTCGGCCGCTGCGCGGACCATCGGCAGGTTGGCCGAGACGAATCCGGCGTCAGCGAGATAGCGCTGCGTGAGCGTGGCCTTGTCGCGGTAGGCCCGGGTGAGATCCGCGAGCCCGCCCTTGAGCGCCGGGGAATCGAGCTCGGCGGCTGCCCGCGCGGCGGCCTCGAGGGCGGCGGTGGCGGCCGGCGCGAGCGCGGCGGCCGCTGCCGTACCCGACCCGGGATCGGTCGTGGCGCGCACGAGCAGGCCGTCCCAGCGGGCGTCCAGCCGCTGCAGCGCCTGCAGTTGCAGGCTCACCTCGCCGGCGGCAGCCTCGTCGCCGGGCAGGGCCTTCCAGTACAGGACGGCATTCGCGGCCATCAGCGCGGCGCCGGCGAGCACCGCGACGCCGATCCGGGCGAACTGGACTTTGAGTGTCGAGCGGTCCACGGGCCGAGGCTCCGTCGGGGAAGGCGCACCCATCGGTGCGGCGAGCCGGCGGGCGGTCCCGGGCAGCCGAACCCCCGCCTCCGACTGTAGGGGAAAGGGGCGCTGCCGTCCAGACGCCGCGCGACCACGGCCGGCTCACTCGCCGAGGTAGGCCTGTCGTACCGCCGCGCTGGCGAGCAGGTCGCGAGCCGGCCCGGTCGAGGTCACCTCGCCGCTCTCCAGCACGTAGCCTCGGTCGGCCAGTTCCAGCGCCGCCCGCGCGTTCTGCTCGACCAGCAGCACGGCCACCCCGCTCTCGGCGATGTCGGCGATCGCCTCGAAGATGCGCGCCGTGACGATCGGCGCGAGGCCCATGCTCGGTTCGTCGAGGAGCAGCAGCGCCGGACGCGACATCAGCGCCCGGGCGATCGCCAGCATCTGCTGCTCGCCCCCGGACAGGGTGCCGGCGAGCTGTTCGCGTCGCTCGCGCAGGCGGGGGAACATCGCGTAGCCGCGTTCGAGGTCGCTCGCGAGGTCCGCGTCCGATCGCAGGTAGGCGCCCATGTCGAGGTTCTCGGCGACCGTCAGCCGCGCGAACACGCCGCGTCCCTCGGGTACCAGGCTGATGCCGCGGCGGACCCGGTCATGGGCGGGGCGTGCGGTGATGTCCTCCCCGTGCAGCCGTATCGTGCCCGCGCGCGGGCGCATCAGGCCGGCTAGCCCCTTCAGCGTGGTCGACTTGCCTGCGCCGTTGGCGCCGATCACGGCGACCCGCTCCCCGGCGGCGATGTCGAGGTCGAGCGCGCGCACGGCGACGATTCCATCGTAGGCGAGCGACAGGCCCCGTACGGTCAGCATGCGGCGCCCGCCACCGGCGCGTGGCCGAGATAGGCCTCGATCACCGCCGCGTCGCCGCGCACGGTCGCGGGCGGGCCTTCGGCGATCAGCCGACCGCGGTCGAGGACCGCGAGCCGGTCGCACAGTCCCATCACCAGCCGCATGTCGTGCTCGATCAGCAGTACGGTGAGGCCGTCGCTGCGAAGCGCGGCGATCAGTGCGCGCAGCGCGTCGGTCTCCGCCGCGTTCATGCCCGCCGCCGGCTCGTCGAGTGCCAGAATCCGTGGCGCGGTGGCCAGCGCGCGCGCGATCTCCACCCGGCGCTGGAGGCCGTAGGGCAGCGTGCCGGCGCGGCGTCCGGCGTGTCCCGACACGCCGACCCGCTCGAGCAGGTCGGCCGCGCGCCGCGTGAAGTCCGCCTGCTCGCGGCGCGCGCCCGCGGTACGCAGCACGGCGCCGAGCACGCCGGCGGTCCCCTGGCGATGCAGGCCGACCATCACGTTCTCGAGCGCAGTCATCTCGGCGAACAGCCGGATGTTCTGGAAAGTCCGCGCGAGGCCGCGTGCGGCGACCTCGTGTACCGGCAGGCCGGTGATCGGGGCCCCGTGCAGCAGGCATCGACCGCGATCGGGCGTGACGAAACCCGTGATCACGTTGAACAGCGTGGTCTTTCCGGCGCCGTTGGGTCCGATCAGACCGTACACGCAGCCCGCCGGCACGGCGAGGGATACGCCGGCGAGCGCCTGCACGCCGCCGAAGGCGTGGGCGACGTCCTCGAGCGCCAGCGCGATGGTGCTCATCGTCCGGCCTCCACGCCGCCAGGCGCATGGCGCTCGGCCAGTTCGCGCCGCCGCACCGGCGAGGGCCACAGGCCGGCCGGTCGCCAGCGGGCCACCAGCACCAGCGCCAGCCCGAACAGGAGAAGTCGCAGGTCGGAGGGTTCGATGTAGACGCTGCCGAACAGCGCGCGCTGCAGCGGCCCGGTGTAGCGCAGCGCCTCGGGCAGCGCCACCAGGATCGCGGCCCCGATCACCACCCCGCGCACATGACCCATGCCGCCCAGCACCACCATGCACAGGATCATGATCGACTCGGTCAGCCCGAAGCTCTCGGGGCTCACGAACCCCTGGAAACTCGCGTAGAGCGCGCCGGCCACGCCTCCGAAACTCGCGCCCAGCGCGAAGGCGAGGAGCTTGAGGTCGCGGGTATTCACCCCGCAGGCGCGTGCGGCGACTTCGTCCTCGCGGATCGCGATCCAGGCCCGCCCGATGCGCGAGTCCTCCAGACGGGCGGAGATGACCAGCGCCAGCGCGGCGAGCGCGAGGAACAGGTAGTAGTACAGGTACAGCGAAGGCAGCGTGACGCCGGCGATCTCGAGCGGCCGGGCGAGCGATACCCCGGCGATCTCGATGGGCCGGATCATCGTGATCCCCTGCGGGCCGTTGGTGAGGTTGACCGGAGCGTTCAGGTTGTTGAGGAAGATGCGGATGATCTCCCCGAAGCCGAGGGTGACGATCGCCAGGTAGTCGCCGCGCAGGCGCAGCGTGGGCGCGCCCAGCAGCACGCCGAACGCCGCGGCGAGCAGCGCTGCCGCCGGCAGCAGGAGCCAGAAGGGCAGGTGCAGCCCGAAGTGGGGCGAGGCGCAGAGCGCGTACAGGTAGGCGCCCACCGCGAAGAAGGCCACGAACCCCAGGTCGAGGAGGCCGGCATAGCCCACGACGATGTTCAGGCCCAGCGCGAGCATCGCGTAGAGCAGCACCAGGTCGAGCACGCGGACCCAGGCCCGCCCGAGCAGCGCATCGACCAGGAATGGCGCGAGCAGCAGCGCGGCCAGCCCCAGCGCGAGGCCCAGCAGCCGAAGGCGGCGGGCCTCAGGCACGGTCAGCCACCCGCTCGCCGAGCAGGCCGGAAGGACGGAAGACCAGCGCCAGCACCAGCACCGCGAAGGCGAAGACGTCCTGGTAGTGGCTGCCGAGGAAGCCGCCGGTCAGCGCGCCGATGTAGCCCGCGCCGAGACTCTCGATCACGCCGAGCGCGAGGCCGCCCAGCATCGCCCCCGGGATGTTGCCGATGCCGCCCAGCACGGCTGCGGTGAAGGCCTTGAGGCCGAGCATGAAGCCCATGTGATAGTGCGCCTGGCCGTAGTAGCCGGCGACCATCACGCCGGCGAGCGCGGCCAGCGCCGAGCCGATCAGGAAGGTCGCCACCACGATGCGATCGACGTTCACGCCCATCAGCGAGGCGAGCGCCGGACTCTGCGCGGTAGCCCGCATCGCGCGGCCCAGCCGGGTGCGGTTGACCAGCGCCATCAGCCCGAGCATGGCCACCGCGGTGAGCCCGACGATCAGCAGCTGGGTGCCGGTGACCGTGGCGCCCAGCAGGGACATCGGCTCGTTCGGCAACACGGCGGGGAACGACAGGTACTGCCGACCCCAGGCCAGCATCGCGAGGTTCTGGACCACGATCGACATGCCGATCGCGGTGATCAGCGCGGTGAGTCGTGGCGCTTCGCGCAGCGGCCGGTAGGCCATCCGCTCGAGCAGGGCGCCCAGCAGCATGCATGCGAGCACGGCGATCGCGAGGCTGGCGACCAGCAGCAGCGGTCCCGGCGCGCCGGTGGCCGTCCCGATCGCGCCGATCACCGTGATCGACACCAGCGCACCGACCATCACCACCTCGCCATGGGCGAAGTTGATGAGGCCGAGGATGCCGTAGACCATCGTGTAGCCGAGCGCGACCAGCGCGTAGATGCTGCCCAGCACCACGCCGTTGATCAGCTGCTGGACGAAGATGTCCATCGCCGTGCCCCCGGTTCATCCGCCGCCGCGTGGGCGGCGGATGCCCGGGCGCGGCAGGCGGCGCACCCGCCGCGAGCCGCGCCCGGGCGACTGGAACGCTACTTTGCCGGCGCGGGCGAAGCCGGCGGAGCGGCCGGCGCGGCCGGTGCTGCCGCCGGGGCGGTCGGTGCGGCCGGGGCGGCGGAGGGTGCCGCAGCCGTGGCCGGCGCAGGGCCACCGACCGTCTCGAGGGTCTGCCAGGCGCCGCCCTTCACCGCGTACAGGGTGACACCGCCGCCGCGGATGTCCCCGCGCTCGTCGAAGGCGATCGTGCCGGTGACGCCGCGGTGCTCGCGCTTGCCCAGCGTCTCGAGGATGCGCGCGGGTTCGGCGGATCCGGCGGCCTTGATCGCCTCGATGATCGCCCATGCGGCGTCGTAGGCAAACGGCGCGTAGATCTGGATGTCGGTGTTGAACTTTGCCTTGAACTTGTCGGCGAACGCCGCGCCCCCCGGCATCTTGTCCAGCGGAAGGCCGGGCGAGGAGGCGATCACGCCGTCGGCGGCGGCCCCTGCCAGCTTGAGGAACAGGGCGCTCTGCACGCCATCGCCGCCCAGCAGCTGGGTCTGCAGCCGCAGGGTGCGCGCCTGCTCGACCATCGGGCCGAACTGCGCGTCCATGCCGCCGAAGAAGACCAGATCGGGCTTGCGCGCGCGCAGGCTGGTGAGGATCGAGCGGAAATCGGTCGCCTTGTCGGTGGTGTACTCGCGTCCGACCACCTGGCCGCCCGCGGCCTTGACGGCTTTCTCGAACTCGTCGGCGAGCCCCTGCCCGTAGCCGGTCCGATCATCGATGATCGCCACCCGCTTGGCACCCAGCGGACCGACCGCGTACTCGCCGAGTACCCGACCCTGCTGCGAGTCGTTGGCGATCACGCGAAACGTGGTGCGCAGGCCCTGCGCCGTGTAGGCGATGGCCGTGGCCGAGGGCGAGACCTGCGGGATGCCGGCGTCGCTGTAGATCTTCGAGGCCGGGATGCTGGCCCCCGAGTTCATGTGGCCGACGACCGCGACGACCTTGCGGTCGACGAAGGACTGGGCGACCACGGTGGCCTTGGTGCCCGATGCCTCGTCGTCCTCGGGGACCAGTTCGAAGCGCAGCCGGTTGCCACCGACGACGATGTTCGCCGCGTTCGCCTCGTCGATCGCCAGGCGCGCGCCGTTCTCCACGTCCTTGCCCAGGTGCGCCTGCGGGCCGGTGAGCGGGGCAGCGACCCCGATGCGCACGGTCACCTCGGGCAGCGGCTTTGGCGCCTCGGCGGCGGGCTTGGGCGGTTCCTGCTTGCCGCAGCCGGCGGCGAGCAGCGCGGCTGCGATCAGGGCGAGCGTGGTGCGGCGGGCGGTGGGCATCATCGCGGTCTCCGGGAGGGTTGGGCGGTCGTGGTCGGGAACGAAGGCAGGCAGGCGGGCGGGGGGCGGATGCCCCGAAAACGGCGAAGCCGGCAGACAGTGCCGGCTTCGCGACTGCGGTTTCGGGTGCGCCGGGCCTACTTCAGGCTGAGGATGTAGCGCACCATCGCGCGGACATCCGCCTCGGCGAGGTGCTTGTGCGGCGGCATCGGGATCTGCCCCCAGACGCCGGCGCCACCGTTGATGATGTGCGAGACGATCCTGTCCTCGGCGCCCTTGACGCCGCGGAACTTGTTGGCGACGTCGAGATAGGACGGACCGACGACCTTCTTGTCGTTGGCATGGCAGCCCAGGCAGCCGCCCTTCGACATCAGCTCCTTGCCTTTGCCGGCGTCCTGAGCGAGGGCGGGTGTGGCGAAACCGGCGGCTAGCGTCGCGGCAAGCGCGAGCGAGAACAGGGCATGTTTCATGGTGGTCTCCGGGTGGCGACGCGCCGCAGTATAGCCGAGCGATCGCCGGTCTCCAGCGCCGTGGCTTCGCGTTCGACGCCCCGGTGCGGAGCGGCGCCGGAACAGCCGGCGCGCGAAGGACGGCGACGCGGCGCCGACGTGTCGCGCGGGGGTCACGGGGATCACGCGCGACCGGGGCGCGGAGAGGTCCGGGGATGGCCGGGGATGGCCGGGGATGGATGGCCGCGGGGAGGGGATGCCCGCGGGTGCTTCGGGCGCGCGTGTTCCGGGCGGCGAGGGCTGCCACCGGCCATGTCCGCCCCGGGTGCGGCGCGCGCCGGCCCATCGGGCGGGGCGGCGATGCGCCGCGGGGCGCGGGGGGGGGCGCCTCAGCGCTCGGCCAGCAGCGACTCGTAGACGAACAGCTGCAGCAGGCGGCGCAGGTCGGCGGGGACGTCGACGAATTCGACGCCGCAGGGTCGGAAGCTCGCGGCCGGCTCCTCGGCCGGCCGCACCGAGCGCACCACGCCGGGTACCTCGAGGGTGACGACCTCGCCGTCGATGTTCAGCCGGAAGGCAAGGCTGACCTCGGTGCCGTAGGCGGCGAGCGGCTTCGGGACGGTGAGCAGCGCGCCACCGACGCTGAGATCGCGCAGGTTGCAGGCGACCCTCCCCTTGCCGTCCCGGCGCCCGATCGATGCCACGCCATTGAGCACCACCCGATGCGCCTTGCGGATGGTGGTCGTCCGCACCTGCTGGGGATACGCGAGGTGCACGTAGGGAACCGGTGACAGCGCGCAGCGCAGGACCGGTGCCTCGAAGGCATAGGCGTGCTTGCCGCGCATCGCGGTGAAGCCCAGGGTCTGGCCTTCCTTGAGGAACATCATGCGTCCCTCGTTCTGCGGGTGGGTGACCAGTACGCTTCGGCGCTCGACCGCTCCGATCAGGCGCACCGGATAGCGCTCGGGCGAGCCGTCGTCGAACCGCATCTGCAGCGTGTCGCCGATGCGCAGCGCGGTCTCGATGAACGGGACGAGGCTCTGCTGCGGCTCTGCGCCCGTCGCCTGCGCGGCGGGCAGTGCGTCGGGCGAGGTGCCCCGGCGCGGCACGGCCTCGCCCTCCAGGAGCTGTCCGGTCGAGGGCCGGAACAGCTTGCCCATCGCCGTGCCGGGCGGCCGCTCGTCCGACGAGAACATCCCCTGCTCGCGCAGCGCCTCGAGCACCGACTCAGAACCGACCAGGCAACCCTTTCCCAGCAGCAGCACCCGATCCTGGTCGTAGATCGAGAACGGCGCCGGCTGGCCGATCTGGAGGTCGTCCTTGCGCAGCGGCTGCATCGGCATGGGGAGAATCCCGAGGGGGATGACGGACTCAGGATAGCGGCGCAGTCGGGGCCGGACTTGAGGGCGACCGTGTCCAGCGACCGACTGCGCGGACAGGGCAGGGGCGCAGTCCTGCCCCGGATCGGATGCGGGCGGGCGAACGGCGCTGCGGCCCTCCCGGACGGGTGGGGCCTGCCGCGCCGCGGGGCACCGGGATGAGCGGGAGAGGCTGCGCCTGCCTGCGCCCTTCGCTCGCGCGGCCGGCGGCACCGCGAACTGCGCGGCACCCGGTCCGGCCGACGGCTATTCAGTCCGCGAACCGGTCGGTGACCGCCCCGCGGCTCGCGCTGGACACGAGGTGGGTGAACTTGGCCATCAGCCCGCGGCGATACCGCGGCGGCGGCGGCGTCCACGCCGCGCGGCGGCGGGCGAGTTCGGCCTCGTCCACGTTGACCTGGATCAGCAGCCGGTCGGCGTCGATGGTGACCGAATCGCCCTCCCGCACCAGCGCGATCGGGCCACCCACCTGCGCCTCGGGAGACACGTGGCCGACCACCATGCCCCAGGTGCCGCCGGAGAATCGCCCGTCGGTGATCAGGCCGACCGAGTCGCCCAGTCCCTGC
>JBIPNU010000024.1:0-11748 GCA_044370615.1 Burkholderiales bacterium | reverse complement strand
GTGGGTTCCGCCGCGACGATCCGCCACGAGGCCGTCCGACTGCGCGCAGCCGGTCCGGCAGGCTCCGGCTGCGGCCTGCGGCCGATCGGCAGGGACTCACCGTGGTGGCATCCAGCGCCCTCGCGGGCGCCCGCCGAGGCGAGCCATTCCGAGCGAGGCGTACACGCGACCTGGGCGCCCAGAGCCACGCATCGACGGTATGCGCCGCACCCGCTGGCACCGTCTCGGACCCGCTACCCGGACGATCCGGCGGCACCGACGCCGACGATCGGTCCGGGCGACCCGACGGCGCGACACCCCCGATCGGATACCTTCAATCGAATGCCCTCGATCGAAGGCCCCGCGCACTCGGAGTCCGGTCGGCAGGCGCCCCTCTGCATCGCCTGCGCTGCTCCCGATGCCGGTTTTGTTGTATTTCTACGCGATTGCCCGCCACCGACAGGTAGACCCCATGTCCTACTGGCTGATGAAGTCCGAGCCCGACGTCTACGGGATCGACCACCTCGCCGCCGAACCCACCCGCACCACCGCCTGGTGGGGTGTGCGCAACTCCCAGGCACGCAACTTCATGCGCGACGGCATGAAGCTGGGCGACCAGGCGTTCTTCTACCATTCGAGCTGTCCCGAACCCGGCATCGCCGGCATCGTGCAGGTCTCGCGCCTCGCCTATCCGGACGAGACGCAGTTCGACCCGAAGGGCAAGTACTTCGATCCGAAGTCCACGCGCGAGAACCCGCGCTGGCTCAACGTCGACGTCAAGCTGGTGCGTCGGGTGCCGCTGGTGCCGCTGGCCGAGCTGCGCGCGCGTCCCGAACTGGCGGGACTGCGCATCCTGCAGCGGGGCAACCGGCGGTCGAGTCCGATGAGTGGGATTTCATCCTCACGCTGATCGGGAAGGCCTGATCATGCCGTCCACGCCGATCGATCGCGCCCGTCTCGGCGCAGGCGCGCTGGCCGCGCTCGCCGCGGCGATCGTCGCGGCCGTCGCGCTGCTCTACTGGGGCACGCTCGACAATCCGCCGGTGTTCGACGACCGCGCGCTGATCAAGCCCGATGTCCTGGCTGCGCTCGGTGCGCTGGGCTCGCTGCTCGACGTTCGCGGGCTGTCTTATGCCACGCTGGGCTGGACGCACGCGCTCGTCGGCGACTCGATGACGGCCTACCGCGTGACCAACCTGCTGCTGCACGCGGCCACCTGCCTCGCGCTGTTCGCCTTCCTGCGCGCGCTGTTCGAGGCCGTGGAGCTGCCGGTGCTGCCCGAGCCCGGGCGCCTGCCCGGCATGACGCACTGGTCGGACGACACCGCCAGTGTCTACGCGTTTGCTGGCGCGATGCTGTTCGCGCTGCATCCGGTCGCGGTGTATGGCGTCGCCTATCTCGTCCAGCGCAGCATCGTGATGGCCACGTTGTTCTCCCTGCTGTCGTTGTGGTGCCTGCTGCGTGGACTGCACGCCGGCGCGCCGGGTGACGGAGTGGGGCTTTCCGAACCCACACCCGCAGGCGACACGTCCACCCCTCCTGAGGGCCGCAAGGCCACCGGCCTGCAGGGCGCAGGCTGGTACGTGGCCTCGGCGCTGGCCTTCCTGCTGGCCGTGGTGTCGAAGGAGCACGCGGTTGCGCTGCCGGCAGTGGCGGTCGCGCTCGCCCTGACGGTCGGCGCTGGCGGCACCGGTACCCTGCGCGACAGCGTCGCACGGGTTGCGAGCCGCCTGCGCGAACTGTGGTTGCCAATCCTGCTGTACGCGCTGGTGGCTGCGTACATCGTCGCCCGCATGCGCGGCGTGCTGGGCGCGCCCTACGAGCCGTTCATCGCCGAACTGCTGGGCACGGTGCAGGCCGAGCGACCCCAGGTGTCGCTGGAGAACGCCTATCCGCTGTCGGTGCTCACCCAGATGGGGCTCTTCTTCGGCTACCTGGGCCTCTGGCTGCTGCCCAATCCGGCCTGGATGTCGATCGACCTGCGCCCGGAGATCGCGGGCAGCCTGTGGGCCCTCCCGCAGGTGATCGGGGCGGTGGCCTGGCTCGCGTGGGGCGCGCTCGGCGCGTGGCTGCTGCTCGCCTCGCGGCGGCTGCGCCTCGCCGGCTTCGCGATGCTCGCGCCGTGGCTGATGTTCAGCGTCGAACTGTCCACCGCGCGCATCCAGGAGCCGTTCGTCCTGTATCGCAGCTACTTGTGGATGTTCGCGCTGCCGGCCGCGCTGCCCCTGCTGGGCCTTGCGGTGCGCGCGCGCCACGCAGTGCCCGCCCTGCTGGCGCTCGCCGTGCTGCTCTGCCTGCCGGCCGCCAACCGCCTCGCCACGTTCCAGAGCCACTTCGCGGTATGGGACGACGCGGTGCGCAAGCTGGAGCAGCCCTGGCGCATCGGCGCGGACCGGCCTTTCATCGCGCGCGGACTCGAGCACCTGCGCGGCAAGCGCGCGGAGGATGCGCTGGCCGACTTCCGCAAGGCGCTGGAGATCGCACCGTCCGAGTACAGCGCACTGCTCAACAGCGGGGTCGCGCTGCTGCAACTCGGACAACCCGCCGACGCGCTCGCCTACTACGGGAAAGCGGCCGCGGTCAGGCCGAACAGCGCCGAGCCCCTGGTCAACGCCGCCGCCATCCATCTCGGCACAGGCGATGCAGCGCTCGCGGCACGAACGGCGACACTGGCCACGACGCTGGACCCGCGCAACCCGATGGCCTGGACCAACCTCGCCCAGGCCCAGTTGCGGCTGGGACAGCCCGATGCGGCAGCGACCAGCCTCGAGCGCGTGCTCGCACTGCGCCCCGACGACGTGGACGGACTCGCGCTACGTGCGATGGTGTGGCTCGCCCGCAAGGACGTCGGGCGTGCCACCGCCGACCTCGACCGGGCAGTCAGCGCCAACCCGCGCTCTTCGCAGGCCCGCTACAACCGCGGCACGCTCGCCGCGCAATCCGGCCGGCTCGATGAGGCCATCGCCGACTGGACCGAGGCGATCGCGCTCGACCCCTCCGCGCGCGACGCGCTGGCCAACCGGGCGACTGCCTACCTGATGACCGATCGCGTCCGCGAAGCGATGGCCGATTTCGATCGCCTGGTCGCGCTGGACCCAGGCAATCCGCGCGCCCTCGGGCTGCGGGCCCAGGCCCTCGCGCGGACCGGACGACTGCCCGAGGCGCTGGCCGATGTCGAAGCGGCGCTCAAGCGCGCGCCCGCCGAGGGCGGGCTGTGGCAGCTCCGCGTGCGGCTGCTCGAGCAGTTGGGCCGCACCAACGAGGCCCGCGACAGCGTGCGTCAGGCCTGCAGCGCCGGCGTCACCGAGGCCTGCGCGGACGGCAACAGCCGGCGATAACCCACTCGGCGTCCGAGACGCTCTGGGGCCGGGGCTGCGGCCAGGACCGTGATCGTGATCGGGACCAGGACTGCGACGGGCACCGACGCTGCGGCTGTGGTTTCGGTGGGAACTGGAGCGGGCGGGAGCCGAAACCGGAACCAGGGCTACAGCGCGGCTGCGGCTGGCGCTGGAGCGGTTCGATGAGATGCCGGCGCTGCGCGTGGATCGCAAGGGCGGCTGCTGCGGGCAGCGCGGGACCGGGCCAGGACCGGAACCGTAGCCGGGGCTGCAGCGCGGCGGTCATCGGGACAGCAGCAGGGCCAGGGTCACCGACAGCGACAGGAGACTCCGAACTCGCAAGCAAGGACGGTCGAATCGCTGGCGATACGGTGCAGCCCGACGCCCGCGACCGGATGACTGGGGCGTCGGGGTGATCCGGAGCCCGCGACCGGTCAGGTGATGCCGTCTTCGCGCAGCTTCGCGATCCGCGCCGCATCCAGGCCGAGGTGCTGCGACAGTACCTCGGCCGTGTGCTGGCCAAGCGTGGGCGGCGGCCGGTGGTACTCGATCGGCGTGCCGGAGAACCGCATCGGGCTCGCCACCATCGGCACGCTCCCCGCCGTGGGATGCGGGAGGTCGATGCGCAGGCCGCGCGCCACCACCTGCGGCTCCTCGAACACCTGCGCGAGATCGTTGATCGGCCCGTTAGGCACGCCCGCGGCCTCGAGCGCCGCCACCCAGTCCCGGGTAGTGCGGGTGGCGAACACCGCGTCGAGCTCGGCGGTCAGTGCCGCTCTGTGTTCGACCCGGCCGCCATTGGTGGCGAACCGCGGATCGAGCGCAAGGTCGGCTCGGCCCGCCACGTCGCAGAACTTGCGGAAAAGATTGTCGTTGCCGCAGGCGAGGATGATCGCGCCGTCCGCGGTGCGGAAGGTCTGGTAGGGCACGATGTTCGGGTGGGTGTTGCCCAGCCGCTTCGGCGCCTCGCCGGTGGCGAGGTAGTTCATCGCCTGGTTGGACAGGAAGGCCACCTGCGTGTCCAGCAACGCCATGTCGATGCACTGCCCGGCGCCGGTCTGCGCGCGATGCGCGAGCGCCGCGCACACGGCGATCGTCGCGTACATGCCGGTCATGATGTCCACGATCGGCACCCCGACCCGCTGCGGACCGCCACCCGGAAGGTCGTCGCGCTCGCCGGTCACGCTCATCAGGCCGCCCATCCCCTGCGCCATGAAGTCGTAGCCCGGGCGGTCGCAGTAAGGGCCGGTCTGGCCGAAGCCGGTGATGGAGCAGTAGACGAGCCCGGGGTTGAGTTTCGCGAGATCGTCGTAGCCCAGGCCGTAGCGGGCGAGGTCGCCGACCTTGTAGTTCTCCAGCAGCACGTCGCAGCGAGCGGCGAGGTCGCGCACGATCTGCTGCGCTTCCGGGCGCGAGAGGTCGAGGGTGATCGACTGCTTGCCCCGGTTCGCGCAGACGAAGTACGCCGCCTCGGCGGTGTCGCGCCCCTGCGCATCGCGGATCCACGGCGGGCCGAAGGCCCGCGAGTCGTCGCCCTTGCCCGGACGTTCGACCTTGATCACCTCGGCGCCGCGCTCGGCCAGGTTCTGCCCGCACCAGGGACCGGCGAGCACGCGCGTGAGGTCGAGCACGCGGATGTGGGAGAGCGGACCAGCCATCGAAACCTCCGGTATGGGGAACGGCACGCGCAGCGCCGGGGACCCTTCGCGCGCGCGGGATGGTGCGGCGCGCGATGGTAGCAGAGGCCCGCCCCCGCCCCGGGCGGGGGCGCGGAGACGGGTTCGGCTCCGTGAGCCGTGGAGCCGGGCCCGCCCGCGCCCTGGGCGGGAGACGTCCACACCGCCTGCGATCAGGCAATCCGCTGGAACGGTCACGCGGCGGCAGGGGCTCGAAACCCGGCATTCATCGACCATGCACGGCGCCTCGGCTACGCCATTCGACGCGCGCAGGCGCATTCGCACTCAATCCCTCGCGCGGGCCTCGATCCACGCCCGCTCGAGCGCCCGGGTGAACCGATCGGCGAAACCCGCCGCATCGGTGAGCGCACTCGCCGCCAGCCGTGCGCGCAGCGCGGCCCGCGACCGCGCATCCGCCCGCACGCGCGCCAAAGCGCGCCGGGCCGCGCCCACGAAGCCGTCGAGGTCCGCCGAAACGTCTCCCGCGCACCCCGCGGCCGCGAGCAGGCTCGCGCCCACGCGGCTCGCATGGCAATCCCCGACGCGCGTGATCACCGGCACCCCCATCCACAGCGCCTCGCAGGTGGTCGTCGTGCCGTGGTAGGGCCAGGTATCGAGCGCCACGTCGATCTCGGCGTAGGCGGCAAGGTGCTCGGCCACGCCTGCGGTGCGCGGCAGGAAGCGCAGGCGCGCCGGTGCAATGCCTCGGGAGGCGAAGGCCGCTCGCAACCGGGCCTGCACGCTCGCCTGCTCCAGACCGCCAGCCTTGAGCAGCAGGCTCGCCTCGGGTTCGGCGGACAGCACGGCCGCCCAGAGATCGAGGGTGGACGGCGAGATCTTCTGGAGGTTGTTGAACGATCCGAAGGTGGGGGGCGCATGGGCATCCCGCTGCGCGGGCTCGGGTGCGTCCTCGGGTGCGCGGTAGCAGAGAAAGCCGCCCTCGATGCGCAGCAGCCGCTCGCTCGCCAGCGCCTGCGCGGTGTCGATCGGATCGGTGATCGCATCGACCAGCCGGAGATCCATGTTCGGGAGCCCGGTGGTGTTCGGATAGCCGAGCCAGGTCCCCTGCAGGGGTGCGGCGCGCTGCGCGAATACGCCCAGCCGATGGCCGGCGCTGTGCCCGGAGAGGTCGATCAGCAGGTCGATGCCATCCGCGCGCACCTGCTCGACGACCTGCGAATCGGTCATCGAGTCGATGCGGCGCCAGCCCCTGCAGGCCGTGTGCAGCCGGTCGGTCATCGCGTCCTCGCGACCGCCGTTCGCGTAGGCCACCGCCTGCACGCGCCGGGGATCGAGCGCGCACAGCAGGGGGAGCAGGAACCACGCGACCGAGTGCGTGCGCAGGTCCGCCGAGACGAAGCCCACCCTCAAGGGCGCGCGTGGCGATGCTGCTGCCGCTCGCGCCGCCGCAGCGGCGGGGTCCGGTGACGGTGTCAGCGCCGCCCTTGGCATCACATCCGTCGGTGCCGCCGTGGGTATCCCCGTCGCTGGCGTCGTCCGAGCCGTCGGGACCCTCGGAACCGTTGGGGCTGCTGGGGCCGCTGGGGTCGCTGGGGCCGCCGAGGCCGCAGGGGCCGCCGGGGCTGCTGGGGCCGCTGGGGTCGCTGGGGCCGCTGGGGCCGCTGGGGCCGTTGGGGCCGCTGACGGCGCGGGCATCGGGCGAGGTATGGACGACGACGGCGGCGGCGAGGTGGAGGCCGCACCGATGACCGTGATGCGCCCACCCGGCGTATCGGACGCGTCCCCAGGGGCGGCGACCGCCACCGGCTTCGCGCGCACGCCGCCCGCCTCCGTCGGCGACCGGGTTGCCGATCGCGCGGAGGCCTCGCCCGCCACGACGCCGGCCAGGCGTCGATGCTCGGACGCGACCGTCAGCGCATCCACCGCGTCGCTGTAGTTGAGCGCGTAGAGCAGGTTCTGCGCCGCCTGTGCATGGGCCGGCGCGCGGGCGAGCGCCGCCCGATAGCCGGCGATCGCCGACTCGATCTCGCCCAGTTGCAGTTGCTGGTCGGCGAGGGTGTAGCGCAGCTCAGGGTCGTCGGGGTCGAGCGCCACGGCCCGCGCGTAGGCCGTACACGCCTCGTCGAGCCGGCCCAGCGCGTGCAGCGCGTTGCCGCGGCCGTGGTGCGCGCGCGCGAAATCGGGCGCGGCCTCGATCGCGCGATCGAAGTCGGCCAGCGCGCGGTCGGCGGCGTCCAGGGCGACGAGAGCCGCCGCACGATTGAGGCGCGAGGGCAGGTGACCCTCTACGACCACCAGCGCCTGCGACCACGCCTGTTCGGCCTGCACCAGGTCCCCGAGCGTCTGCCAGCCCACGCCCAGGCTGAACCAACCCTCCGGATCATCGGGACTCGTCCGCGCCGCGGTCGCGAAAGCCTCGATCGCCGGACGGGCCTCGCCCGCGGCCAGGCGTACTCGCCCGAGCGTGAGCCAGGCTTGCGTGTCCGCAGGCGCCAGCCGGCTCGCACGCTCGGCACTGGCTATCGCCTCCGCATGCTGGCCCTGCGCGGAGAGCGCCATCGCCAGCGTGCCGTGCGCGGCCGGCAGCGCGGGCGCGGCGGCCACGGCGCGTCGCAAGGGCCGGATCGCGGCGGCTGCATCGCCTTCGTTGAGCAGCGCATGGCCCAGCGCCACCAGCGCGGGCGCATGCCGCGGCGCGCGACGCAACGCGGACTCCAGCAGCAGGCGTGCGTCGGTCCACAGCCCGGCCTGCAGCGCGTGCTCCGCGCGGGCGAGGAGATCGATCAGGGGGTCGGCGGGCACGAGGCAAGCCTCACGGGGCAGGCAATCCGGTCGGTCGGCGACGATCGGCAGTGGCCCTCACGACGGGGGCTGGGCACCGCGCTGCCCTGTACCGTTGCGGGGCCGATCCGCGCGCAGGGTACACCGGCTGTGCCGGCTGCGTGTGCCGGAGCCTCGACCGACGGTGCGGCTGCGGCTCTTCGCCCGCAGCCCGAAGGCACGATACCCACGTCGCGGGAAGTGTCGGGTCAACCGCCGTTACCGTTTCGTCCTGTCGACCACGATGCCCAGGCCGCACGGGCCGTCTGCAGTACCCCTCGGCACGCACCGCGCAGCGCCCGGGACTCGACGCCTGCAGGCTCGCGAAGGCCCTTGCGAGTCCGTCGCGCGGCAACGGGTCGCGCGACGCCCGGGGTCTAGACACCAGGGGGACCGCCCAGGCCCGGGCAAGTCCGACGGTCGGCGAGCCGCGCTTGCCCAGGCCGGGCGAACCCCGGCGTCATGCCCGCGTCGACGCCTCCCGGCAACGCCTTCCGACGCAACCCGCTCGGGCGGCCACGCACGCACGCGGTGTCGGCAGCGCTCGAGGGTGGACCGCATGCCGTGTACGGCCGGGCGGTGCGGATACCGATGCCCGTCCGAGACCGCGACCCGCGCACGCCGAGGCGCTCCGCGGTCGGCCGAGGTCAAACGACACATCGACACGTGAAAAAAAACGGGCCCCCGAAGGGGCCCGTTTCGTCACGCTTCAGGTCGCTTGTGACGATCAGAAGGTGTGCGCGATACCTACGCCGACGAAGCTCACGTCGACGCCAGCCGCCGTACCACCGGACAGACCAATGCCGGCCGAACCCGCGCCCTGCACGCGACCACGGGTCTCGTTGTCGATCTTGCTGTAGAAACCATAAACCTCGGTACGCTTCGACAGCGCGTAACCGTAGTTGAAGTGCATGACGGTGGCACCCGTATCGCCGGCGGTGTTGAACACCACGCCGCCCACGGAAGTGTTGGAATTGAAACCCGACACCTTGCCGTCGCCAGCAACCTGGTACTGAGCGCGGAACCGATGGGCACCCATCGAGTACTGACCGCCGATCAGCCAGTTGTCACGCTTCAGGTCGCCGACCCTCGCGCCAGCCGCGTTCGGCATCTGGTACGTGATCGTGCTCCAGGAGCCCTGAACGAGGAAGGGGCCGGAAGTCCAGCTTCCCGACACCAGGGTCGACGAGTCCGTCAGCCCCGCCCCACGGAAATCCTTGTGCTGCTGCCAGCCGAGACCTGCGCGGAAAGGCCCGCTGGACCACGTGGCGGCCAGGCCATACAGCGTCGGATTCTGGGCTTGCGTCGGCGTGAATGCTCCCGGAGGAGTGCCGCTGGAGGTCAACTGCCGACCCTCGTTGGCGCCATACTGGGCCATCACCTGGAAGCCCGAGAACACCGGGGAGTCGTAGTTGAACGAGTTGGCGGTACGGCGGCTAAACGCGCTGGCGCTGCCAAAGCCCGAGGAGAGGAACGGATCGCCACCCGAGGTGTCGCCGTTGTTCAGCACCGCGTTCATGCCCTGCGGGCCGGTCAGGCCGTTGCGCATCACGTTGTTGATGCCCAGCACGCGCTTGAGCGGGCTGTCCATGATGCCGGCGTAGGCGCGACCGAAGCCGCCCGACAGGCCGAGGAACGTGTTGCGACCGCCCCAGGTGCTGGAGGTACCGGTGCCGTCACCACCGGCGCCCTGCTCGACCTGCCAGATCGCCGACAGACCGCCGCCCAGGGACTCCTGGCCGCGGAAGCCGATGAAGAACACGCCCGGGGAGGTGATGGAGTTGAAGCTGTCACGCTTGGTACCCGTCGCGCCACCGGTCACCGAGCTCGACACGGAGAAGATTTCAGTCTGCAGGGTACCGTAGATCGTGACGTTCGCCGGCTGCGCGAAGGCGACCGGGGCCGCGAAGGCCGAGACGACGGCCGCAGCGAGAAGTTTCTTTTGCACGAGAAAACCTCCTGATTCGAAGTGGTGGGTCGACAGGCCTGCGAGGTCGCTGGACCTGCTGCTGCCGACACCCGTGCTTCTCAACGCTGAGAAGTGTCGCCATTCTGCCGACTCGGCCCGGCGAATCACAACCACGGCGACGTTTTCGCGGCAGCATCGGGGCGGCGGTGTTGCATGTCCGCAACACCGACCACGAGTCGTGGAACCGTCCCGCGCGTCCGGTCGACGCACGCGAAGCGGCGCCCGAGCAGCCGGGCGGGCAGGCCTGGGCCCGGCGTGAAGTCGCGGGAGGGAACAGGCGCGGAGCAGGGGAAGGCCCTCCCGAAAGGAGGAGCGCCGCGCCGGCATCCGGACCGGGGCGGACGGCCCGGATCCGGAACCGTGACCGGAGCCCGCCGGCGGGTCGGGAATCGCCCACCGGGGTCGGCGCTGCCCGGGCGCGTCGCCCGCCCACGCTCTAAACTCCGGGGCCGTGGATCGCGCCGAACCGGGGAGGTCCGGCAGAGGCAGGCCTTCAGACAGGAGGAGAATGAATGTCTTCTAAAAGACAAATAACCCTGATCCCGGGCGACGGCATCGGGCCCGAAGTGACCGCGACGGCCTGCGCGATCGTCGAGGCGGCCGGCGTCGCCGTCGCCTGGGACGTGCAGCCCGCCGGGCTGGCCGCGCAGCAGGCCACGGGCCATGCGCTGGGACCCGGGGTGTTCGACTCCATCGGCCGCACCGGGATTGCCCTGAAAGGCCCGACCGGCACGCCCTTCGGCACCCCCTACCGGATCGAGGTCGGCCCGCACGCGATGTGTCCGGAGACGACGCCCCGCGTCTACCCGAGCGTCGCGATCGCCCTGCGCAAGGAGTTCGACCTCTACATGAACCTGCGGCCGATCCGCAGCTTCCCGGCGGTGCCTTCGCGCTACCGGGATGTCGACCTGCTGATCTTCCGCGAGAACAGCGAGGACCTCTACCTCGGCCGCGAGCGCATGGTCGATGCCGACACCGCCGAGGCGGTCAAGGTGATCACCCGCGGCGCCACCGAGCGGGCCGCGCGCTTTGCCTGCGAACTGATGACGAAGCTCGGGCGCAAGCGCCTGGCCATCGCCCACAAGTCCAACGTGCTCAAGTTGACCGACGGCCTGTTCCTGCGCGCGGCGCAGGGCGTGGCGGCGGGCTACCCGGACATCGAGGTCCGCGACCGGGTGATCGACGCGCTGTGCATGGAACTGGTGCTGGCCCCCGAGCGCTACGACGGCCTGCTGCTCGCCAATCTGTATGGCGACATCGTGTCCGACCTCTGCGCAGGGCTGGTCGGCGGGCTGGGCCTGGCCCCAGGCGCGAACATCGGCGAGCGCTGCGCGATCTTCGAGGCGGTGCACGGCACGGCCCCGGACATCGCGGGCCGCGACATCGCCAACCCAATGGCGATGATCCTGTCGGCGGTGATGATGCTGCGCCATCTCGGCGAACTGGACGCCGCCAACCGCATCGAGCAGGCACTGACCTCGGTGCTGGAGCGCCGCGACCGCCTGACACCGGACCTCGGCGGCAGCGGCGGCACCCGGGCGATGACCGCGGCCATCATCGAGGCGCTTTAGGGCGGGCCCGGGGCGAAGGCCTCGCGATCAGGAGCGATCGACCCCGGCCAGCGCCTCGCGCAACAGGCCCGCCAGCGCCGCCGCGTGCCCGGCTTCGTCGCGCAGCGGCGAGGCGGCCAGCCGATCGCGCAGGCTGCGACGCAGCCGGTCGAGCGCGGCCGGATCGGCGGCCAGCGCGACCGCGCGCTCGAGGTAGCCGTCCTCGTCCGCCGCGATCAGTCCATCCAGCCCCGCAGCCTGCAGGATGCCGGCGGCCGCGCGCGAGCGATAGCCCTCGCCCTCCAGCGCCAGCACCGGCACGCCGGTCCAGAGCGTGTCGACGGTGGTCGTGCCGCCATTGCAGGGGAAAGGGTCGAGCGCGAGGTCGGCGCGTGCGTGCAGCGCGCGGAAGGCCGCCGGGGGCAGCGGACCGTGGATCTCCAGCCGCTCGGGAG
>JBIPNU010000023.1:0-11768 GCA_044370615.1 Burkholderiales bacterium | reverse complement strand
GATCGAGGCGATCGCCAGCCTGCTCGCCTGCCGCGACGAGGCGGTGCAGGACGTGCTCGACGCCGCCGACGAACTGCGCCGCGCGCGCGTGGGCGAACCGGTGAGCTTCGTCGTCAACCGCAACATCAACTACACCAACGTGTGCAGCTACGGCTGCCGCTTCTGCGCGTTCTCCAAGGGACGGCTCGGCGCGCAGCTGCGCGGCCCCGCCTACGACCTCGACGAGTCCGAGATCGCGCGTCGCAGCGCCGAGGCCTGGGCGCGCGGGGCGACCGAGGTCTGCCTGCAGGGCGGCATCCACCCCGACTACACCGGCGAGACCTACCTGCGCATCCTGCGCACCGTGCGCGAAGCCGCGCCGGGGCTGCATGTACACGCGTTCTCGCCGCTGGAAGTCACCCACGGCGCGACCACGCTCGGCCTGAGCATTCCCGTCTTCCTCGAGCGGCTGCGCGAGGCCGGGCTGGGCACCCTGCCGGGCACGGCCGCCGAGATCCTCGACGACGAGGTGCGGGCCGTGCTCTGCCCGGACAAGCTCTCCACCGAAGCCTGGCTGCAGGTGATGGCCGACGCGCACCGGGTGGGCCTGCGCTCGACCGCAACGATGATGTTCGGGCACGTCGACCAGCCGCGGCACTGGGCGACCCACCTCGTCCGCATCCGCGACCTGCAGCTCGCCACCGGTGGATTCACCGAGTTCGTGCCGCTGCCCTTCGTGCACATGGAGGCGCCGATCTTCCTGCGCGGACGGGCGCGCCCGGGGCCTACCTGGCGCGAGGTCCAGCTCGCGCACGCGGTCGCGCGCCTCGCGCTCGCGCCGGCCATCGACAACGTGCAGGTCTCCTGGGTCAAGCTCGGCGAAGCCGGCGCGGCAGCCCTGCTCGCCGCCGGCGCCAACGACCTCGGCGGCACGCTCATGAACGAGAGCATCTCGCGCGCTGCCGGCAACGAGCACGGCCAGGAACTGCCGCCCGCGCGCATGCAGGCGATCGCGGCGCGCGCCGGACGCCCTGCCCGCCCGCGCACCACGCTCTACGCCGATGCGCCCGCCGAACGGGTGGCGACGGCGCTCGCCGCCGCGCCGCTCGCCGCGGTGGTGCAGACTCCGCTGCGCGCTCGGCGCGTGCCGCGCGCGCCGCTTGCCCCGACCGACGACCTGGTGAACGCATGACCGATACCCCCTCTCCCTCCTCCTCCCTTCCCGTGATCGCCGTGCTCGGGGGCACCGGCAAGGAAGGATCCGGACTGGCCTTCCGCTGGGCGCATGCCGGCTACCGAGTGGTGCTCGGTTCGCGCGATCCCGACCGCGCGCACGCGGTGGCCGCCGACCTGCGCGCGCTCGCGGCGACTCACGGCCGCGTGGACGCGCAGGTCGAGGGTGCCGGCAACCTGGCGGCGGCGAGCGAAGCCAGCGTCGTCGTGCTGGCGGTGCCCTACGCCGCGCAACTCGATACCGCGCGATCGGTACGCGATGCGCTGGCGGGCAAGGTGCTCGTCGACGTGACGGTGCCGTTGCAACCGCCGAAGGTCGACCGCGTGCAGTTGCCGGGCGGCGGCTCGGCCGTGCTCGCGCTGCAGGCCGAACTGGGCCCGGACGTGCGCGTGGTCTCGGCGTTCCAGAACGTATCGGCCGTACACCTGAAGGACCCGGGCCATCCGGTCGACTGCGACGTGCTGGTGTGCGGCGACGACGCACAGGCGCGCGAGCAGGTCGTCGCGCTCGCACGCGCCGCCGGCATGGTCGGGCTGCACGCAGGGGCGCTGGCCAACTCCGCCGCCGCAGAGGCGCTCACCTCGGTGCTGATCGCGATCAACAAGCGCTACAAGGTGCCGGGCTCGGGAATACGGATCACCGGGCTGCCGGATCCGGCACGCGCGACCTGAACCACTCGCCACGCCCGCCCGCGGGCCCGGCTGCTCGCGCCAGCGGTCGATCCGCCGCGCGATCGAACACGCGCGGGCCTTGCGACCGGAGCGGGCCGAGCGGCGGCACCCTGACCCCGACCGGCGGTGGAGCGACACGCCCCCGGTCGGCAGGCGCTGGCGGGAGCGCTCGCATCGACGCCACGCGCTCGTCCGTGCGCACCGCATGGCAGGCCCCGCCACGCCCGCGAACGACACGGCGCACGTCCTGCAGGCAGGCACGGCGCCGCCTCGCGCGAACCGACGCGACTGCCGATCGCATCGCGCGGGCGGACGCGCCGCGCGTTAACCTCCGACTCCTGCCATGAGAACCCTGACCCTCACCGCGCTTGCCGGCATCCCGGAGGTCCGCGCTGGCGACGACCTCGCGACCCTGGTGCGTGCAGGGCTCGCCGCGAGCCGGCTCGACCTTCGCGACGGCGACGTCATCGTGCTCGCGCAGAAGATCGTCTCCAAGAGCGAGGGGCGCACGGTGGCGCTCGCGTCGGTGACGCCCGGCGCGCGCGCGATCGGGCTCGCCCGGCTGACCGGCAAGGATGCGCGCCTGGTCGAACTGATCCTGCGCGAGTCGGTCGAGGTGCTGCGCGCCCGTCGCGACGTGCTGATCGTCGAGCACCGGCGCGGCTGGATCATGGCCAACGCCGGGATCGATCTCTCCAACGTCTCGCAGGACGGCACGCAGGCGCTGCTGCTGCCGGAGGACCCCGATGCGACCTGCGCCCGCCTGCGCGCATCGCTGGGCGACCTTGCCGATGTCGGCGTCGTGATCAACGACAGTTTCGGACGCGCCTGGCGCTGCGGCACGACCGGCACCGCGCTCGGCACGGCCGGCGTGCCGGCACTGGTCGACCTGCGCGGCCGGCTCGACCGCAACGGGCGCGCGCTGCAGAGCACCGAGCTCGGGGTAGCCGACGAACTGGCCGCCGCGGCCTCGCTCGTGATGGGTCAGGCCGACGAGGGCTGTCCGGCAGTGCTCGCGCGCGGCCTGCCGTGGCCGCTGCGCGCATCGAGCGCGCGGGAGCTGCTGCGCCCGCGGTCCCTCGACCTGTTCCGGTGAGGTCGATGGCTCCAGTCGACGCCCCCGCCCCGTCAGCCGCCGCGCCAGCCGCGCGCGGCATCGTGCTCGCGCTCGCCGGTGGCGTCGGCGGCGCGAGGCTGGCGCAGGGCCTTGCCCGGGCGCTCGATCCGCAGTCGCTCGCGATCGCGGTCAATGTCGGCGACGACTTCACCCATCTCGACCTGTCGATCTGCCCGGACCTCGACACCGTGATGTACACGCTCGCCGGCGTGCACAACCCGCAGACCGGCTGGGGGCGGGCCGACGAGAGCTGGCGTTTCCTCGAGACCCTCGAGCGCATCGGCGGCGAGACCTGGTTCCGGCTCGGCGACCGCGACCTTGCGGTGCACGTCGAGCGTACCCGCCGGCTGCGCCGTGGCCAGCCGCTGTCGGCGGTCACCGCTGCCCTGTGTCGCGGCTTCGGGATCGCGCACCCGGTGTACCCGGTGACCGACCAGCCGCTGCGTACCTGGGTGGACACCGAGGCGGGCGAACTGGAGTTCCAGGATTACTTCGTGCGCCGCCAGTGCGCGCCCGCGGTGCGCAGGTTCCGTTTCCAGGGCGCCGCCGACGCACGGCCGAGCGCGCCACTGGCCGAGTTGCTGGCGAGCGATCGGCTGCGAGGCATCGTGATCTGCCCGTCGAACCCCTGGCTCAGCATCGCACCGATGCTCGCCGTGCCCGCACTGGGCAGGCTGATCGACTCGCGGCAGGTGCCTGTCGTCGCGGTGTCGCCGATCGTGGGCGGCGCTGCGGTCAAGGGTCCAGCCGGAAAGATCATGCGCGAGCTGGGGCTGGCGGTGGATGTGGACAGCGTCGTCGCGCACTACGGCGCACGGGTCGCCGGCTGGGTGATCGATACCCGAGATGCGCCCCTCGCCGGGACGATCGAAGCGCGCGGCCACGCGGTCGAGGTCACCGATACGCTGATGACCGACGCGACGTGCGCCGAGGCCCTCGCCCGCAAGACGCTCGCCCTGCTCGAGCGGGTCGGCCCGCACCGGTCGTGAACGCGCTGCACGGCACCTGGGTCGTGGTCCCGGTCCGCGGGTTCGCGCAGGGGAAGTCGCGCCTGGCCGCGACGCTGGAGCCGGCACAACGCGCGCGCCTCAATCGCGAGCTGTTCGCGCGCACGCTCGCCGCCGTGACCGCGGCGTGCGGGCGCGCCGACCAGTGCATCGTCGTGAGCCCGGATCGGGACGTGCGGCATCACGCGACAGCGCTCGGCGCAGCCGCGATCGACGAGCCCGCGGTCTGCGCGCGCGAGGGCGGCGACGAGGCCGGCCTCAACGCCGCGCTCGCCACCGGCGCACGGGTCGCCGCTCGCCGAGGCGCCCACCGCGTGCTGCTGCTGGCGGCAGACCTGCCGGGCATCGGCGCCGACCCGATCGCGCGGTTCGCCGCAGCCGCCGGTGCAGGCGCGGCCGCCATCGCGCCCGACCGGCACCGCCGGGGCACCAACGCACTGCTGCTGCCGGCGGGCGCGGAGACTGCCCTTCGCTTCGGGGCAAACAGCCTCGCAGCGCACCGCGCGGCGTTCGCCGCGCTCGGCATCGCGTTGCGCGAGTGGGACGATCCCGCGCTCGCCTTCGATCTCGACACACCCGAGGACTGGGCCTGCGAAGAGCGGCGGGTACTGGTCGGCGACCCTTAGCGCGCGTCGCTCCCGCCGGCAACGACGCCGGGCGGCATCGCGCCCACGGACCACCCGCGCGCTGTCGCGGCGGGCGACGCGGCACGGGGGCGCACGAGCGGCGACTCGTGCGGGGCCCGGCATCTGGCGCACTGGCGCGCCGGCAGGTGCGGCGCCGACCTCGCGACCGAACGGTCGAGACTCAGCCCCCTCCGGCGATCGCGAAGATCTCGCGCAGGCGCGCCGGATCGCGGGTATGGCCGAGCGCCACCATCAGCAGGATGCGCGCCTTGATGCCGCTCAGGAATCCCGAGGCGATCGCCCCGCGCGCCATCATGCTCGACCACGACCCGGGGTAGCCCTTGCCCGGGTGTGGCGCGCCCGAGGCCAGTCGCAGGCCGGCGACCACCGGGATGCCGGCCTCCAGCGCCCGGCATACGCCGTCGAAGTAGGCCCGGTTCACGTTGCCTCCCCCGGTGCCCTCGACCACGATGCCATCGGCTCGGCTGTCGATGCAGGCCTGCAGCAGCAACGCGTCCGACCCCTGCAGCATCGGAATCACGTAGACCCGCTCGCGGATCGCATCGACCTCGAGATGCAGCCGGCGCTCCGGTCGCGCAAGGAAGGTCACCGCATGCGCGGTCACGTGCCCCACCGGGCCGCCGTCGCGGGCTCCGAAGGCGGTGAGCCGCTCGGGACTCAGCTTGGTGGCGTCGCGCGCCGCGTGGATCTCGCTGCCCAGGGCCACCAGAACGCCGCGGCCGCGAGCGGCAGGATCGGCCGCCACCCGTACCGCGTTGAGCAGGTTGCGCGGTCCGTCGGGGTCGGGCTCGTCGGCGTTGCGCTGGGCACCCGTGATCACGACCGGGCGTTCATCGCCGACGGTGAGGTCCATCAGGTAGGCGGTCTCCTCCAGCGTGGCCGTGCCGTGAGTCACCACGACTCCGGCGAGCGCCGGATCGGAGAAGGCGCGGCGGATCGTGTCGCGCAGCGCGAACGCGGTGGCCGTGTCCATCAGCGCGCTGTTGATGTTCGAGTGCTCGACCACCTCGACCGCCGCGGCACCCGCCAGCCCCGGCACGGCCGCGACCAGGTCCGCAGCCGTAGCCGCCGACACATGACCGCCCAGCCGCGCGTCGAAGCGCGAGGCGATCGTCCCGCCGGTCCCGATCACGCACACCCGTGGCCTGTCGTCCATGCCTGCCTCCTCGCGGGCCGCCCCCGACGCGGCGAAAGCGCGGATTATAGGGTCGCGCACCGGGACCGGGACGGCCCGGCTACTCCGGCTCAAGATGCCCGCGGCAGTGCCGATATCCACCGAGCCACGGTTCGTTGCCGGGCGTCCCCTTCGACCCTGCCCCGGGCGAGGACCCGGTCCCGCGTGCCCTGTCTTCCGACCGCCTTCGCTGCCATGCGCCTCGCGAAATCCGCCTTCCCCCCGTGTTCCCTGCAGTGTTGGCGGATCGCACTGCTCGCCCTCGGACTTGCGCTCGCGACAGCACCGGCGGTAGCGGCCGAGCCCCTGATCTCCGAGGAAGAGGCACGCCTGCCCGATGCGCCCGGGATGGCGACGACCCGCGGTATCACCCGAGGCCCCGGCATCCGCCTCGCCACCCCCGAGGAGGTCAGCGCGCGAGGCTTCGCGCTGCGACTGTCGCTGGAGCCGCGCGGGGGCGCGCGCATCGACGCGACGAGCCTGCGGGTGAGTTACATGAAGCAGCCCGCGGTCGATCTCACCCCCCGGGTGAAAGCCGGGCTCGCGGGCAACCAGATCGAACTGCCGCGCGTCTCGGTGCCTCCCGGCAACCACCCGATCCGCGTGAGCGTACGCGACAGCGAAGGGCGGGAAGGCGTGCTCCAGTTCCAGTTGCGGGCTCGATGATGAGCGCGCCCGCCCTCGAGTGCCCGTACTGCGCCGGTGAGTTGTCCCGCGGCGTGATCGCGTGCCGCCACTGCGGGCACAGGGTCGGCCACCTGCTGCCCCTGCTCGCGCGACAGCTCGCGCTGTCGGCCGAGATCGCCGGCCTGCGCGCCGAAGTCGCAGCGCTGCGTGACGCCGCCGCGGGCATCGCCCCCGTCCACGCCGTCGCCGCCGCGCCCCCGGCCTCCTCCGCGCCATCGCCTGGCCACCCGCATCGCGCCACCCTGGCCGCCGCCGTGCTGGTCGTGACCGCCATCTCGGCCCTGCTGCACGGGCTGCTGCTGTTCGTCTACGACGCGCCGCCGCTGCTGCTGCGCCTCCTCACGCTGGTGGCGCCTTTCGCGCTCGCGCTTCGCGCGAGCAGACTCGTGTCCCATCGCCTCGCCATCCACGCGCTCGCCGCGATCGCCTGCGGACTTGCCTCGGTGTTCGCGATGCTCGCGACCACCCACCTGGTCGACGGGGCACCGCTGCTGCCCCAGGATGCGCGCGAGACCCGGGAGACGCTGGAATACAGCGCATCGATCGCGCTCGCCTTCCTCGCGGGACACCTGCTCGCGCGCAGCCTGCGGGCATCGGCACAGCGCGCGCGTACGCCGCTCGCGCCCGGCGCACTCACCGGCTATGCACAGCGCTTCCAGCAGTTCGCAAGCGTCCTCTCGCCGATCTGCGCGGGCGGGCTCGCGCTCTACTCCGGCCTGAAGAGCCTGATCGGCGAGTAGGCTGGCAACGGTCGATGGAATCCGCGATGACAGAAGCCCTCCTCGCCACCCACGGGCGCGATGCATCCCGCAGGGGGCTGCGCGAACACCGACGTCCGCTGGCGTCCGGGTGGCTCGCCCTGCTCGTCATCGCCGCGGCCCTGATCGCCGACACGCGCCCCGCACTGTCCCAGCCCGCGGTCGGCAGCACGGTGCGCGGCGCGCTCGCGCTGGGCTGGGGGGCGAGCGTAGCCCTGCCCGAGGGCGACTGGCAGGTCATGGCGGTACCGGTGCTGCCACGGACAGGCTTCAGCTGGGAGGTGATCGTGCTGCGGGCAACCCGGCCGGACGCGCGCATACCGCAGTTGGTCGTCCGTCACAGCCGCGAGAACCTGAACTGGGGGCCTCTGCCCTGCCCGGCAGCGCCTCCCGCCGAGCCGGTTCCCTGGTTCATGCTCGACCTGCACGGTTCGAGCCCGAACGCGACGGTCAATCGCTGCTCGCGGGTATGGCCGATCGGCGACTACCGGCACTGGCGCACCCGCGTCGCCCCGGCCAGCGCCTGGTGGAAGGACCTCGACGGCCTCGACTACGACGCCGGGCAGGTCCCCGAAGGCGTGCTGCTGGTCGAGTGGCTGCTGCAGGAGCACCAGCGGCGTGCGATCCGGATCGAAGCGTTCGTACGTCCGCCCCAGGGGCGCACGCCGGCACAGTTCCGCGAGGCGGTCCTCGCGGGTCGGGGCGGTGCCGAAGCCGACCTGCTGTCCACCTGGATCTCGGTCGTCATGGCCTCCACGCAGCTCTCCTTCCTCAGCCTGACCCCGCGACCGATCACCGCGCTCGCCTGGCCGTCTTCGAACGTAACCGGTACCCGGCCGGCGGGCGCGGTGCCTTCGGCCCCGACGGCGCCCACCACCGTCGGCCCTGCCTCCCCGGCGGCCGCTGCACCCGTCGCTGCGGCAGCGGCCGCGACATCGGGAAAGGGCGCACCAGCCTCCGCGGGCAGCGTCGGTGCCGCGATCGCCCCGGCCGCCATACCTGGCGGCGCACCCGCCGCAGTCGCCGCATCGCCCGCGACAGGCCCTGCCACCCCGCCCTCGGCGGTTGCGCCCGCCGCACAGGTGCTGGAACAGCAGAACCGGGACCTGCAGCGGCAGCTCGAGCAGATGCGCCAGACGCTTGCCCAGTTGCAGGCCGCCTCGGTCGCGACCGCGCGCCCGGCAGCCGCCCTGGAGAAGGCCGAGCGCCCCTTCACGCCGCGTCCGCCGGCGCCCCACCGCAAGGCGCTGGTCATCGGGAATGATCGCTACACCGATGTCCCTGCACTGGCCAACGCGGTCGCCGACGCCGAGGCGATGGCGCGCACGCTGCAGGCCGTCGGCTTCACCGTGACCAAGCACCTCAACCTGACCGAGAAACGCTTCAAGCAGGCGCTGCGCGACTTCCGCATGCAGGTGCAGGGCGGCGACGAGGTGATCGTCTATTACGCCGGCCACGGCGTGCAGCTCGGCGCAGCCAACTACCTGCTGCCCGTGGACATCCGCGCCGACCACGAGGAGCAGGTGAAGGACGAGGCGATCCCCCTGCAGCGCATCCTCGACGACCTCAACGAACGCAAGGCCAAATTCAGCCTCGCGGTCATCGACGCGTGCCGAGACAACCCGTTCCAGTCGAAGGGACGCAGCATCGGGGGCCGGGGCCTCGCGCCGACCTCGGCGGCCACCGGCCAGATGGTGATGTATTCCGCCGGCGCCGGGCAGCAGGCGCTCGACCGCCTGGGTCCGAACGATCCCGAGCGCAACGGACTGTTCACGCGAGTGCTGCTGCGCGAGATGACCCGCCCGGGACAGTCGGTCGACCGCGTGCTGCGCAGCGTTCGCAACGAGGTGGTGCGCCTCGCGCGCAGCGTCGGCCACGAGCAGACGCCAGCGCTGTACGACCAGGCGATCGGCGAATTCTTCTTCGCGCCATGAAACCCGTGACCGTATCCGCCGCTCGGCGCGCTGATCCTAGACCCCCGGTCGCCGGCGGCGCGACACCCGCAGTCGCCGGCTCGCACCTGCAAGGCTCGCCGTCGAGGCGCACCGCGAAACTGCACGCGCGGCTCGGCGCCGTCCTGGCCGGGTGGCTGGCGCTGTTGTCCGCATCCCCCGCGCAGGCCTCGGACGCCCGCACCGCGCTGATCATCGGCATCTCCCGCTATGCCGATCCAGCCGTGACGCCGCTGCGCGGGGTCGAGCACGACATGGGCAGTGCCCGCGCGATCGCGCGGGCGATGGACATCCCGGAGCAGGGTATGCGCGTGGTGCGCAATGCCCAGGCCACCAAGGCCGGCCTGCTTGCCGCGCTGCGCGACCTGGGCGAACGGACCCGGGACGGCTCGCGCGCGCTCATCTACTTCTCCGGCCACGGGACGCGTTACTTCGACCCGCAGGCTGGCGGATGCGTCGAGGGCCTGCTCACCTACGACGGCCAGGTGATCACGAACACGGAACTCGCGGAGGCGACTCAACCCCTGGGCAGGCGCGCAGACAAGCTGATCGTGATGCTCGATGCCTGCCACTCCGAAGGGGTACTCCCTGCGAAGGCGATGACCCGCGGCCTGGGCGAGACGCTGGTACCGAAGTTCAGCACCGCGGCCAGCGCCTCGCCGGCCGCCTGCTCGCTGGTGGCGAACTACCGCACCCGCGGCCTGTTCGCCGAGTCGACCCGTCTGGGCGCGCTGCGCGAGAACGTGGTCATGATCACCTCGGCGCGGCCCGACGAGGTCAGCTTCGATGAAGCCGAGCGAGGGGGACTCGCCACGCAGGCCATCCGCGACTGCATGCTCGGCAAGGCCCGCGACCTGGATGCATCGTGAGCGGTGAGCCTGGAGGAAATCCGTGCCTGCGCGCAATCGATCGTCAACGAGCGCCTGCGCCCGTTCCCGACGCTCGCGCCGCACACGCTCACGCTGTCGGGCAACCGCAACCTCGTGCCGGTACCGGTCTCGCGACCGCCCGTCGCGATCGGACCGTCGCAGGCCGCTACGGCGCCCGCGGGCACGGCCATCGCAGCCGCGACAGCCCCGGCCCTCGCCGCTCTTGCCACGACCCCAGCGGCAGCGGTGGCTCCGAGCCGACCGGGAGCGGTCGCACCGGCGCCGATCGCCGCCGCCCCGGGACGACCAACTCCGACGGCGCCCGTCGCCACGCCTGCCGGATCGCCGCCGCTCGGCGTGCCTTCCACCGCCCCCGCCGCCCCCGCAGGCCCGGCGGCCCCTGCCATTTCTGTCGTCCCTGCCCACCCGGCGGCCCCGGCGTCTGCTGCGGCTGCTGCGCATCCTGCCGTTCCTGCGACCGCGCCCCTTGCCAGCCCCGCGTCCCCCGCCGCCGCGGTCCACGCCGTCGCGCCGGCGAGGCCTGCGGCTCCCGCGGTCGTGCCGACGTCGCCCGCGGCAGCCCCGGTCATCGCAACGCCCGCGGCGCCGCCGGCCGGCGCGCCGCCGGTGGCATCGCCGCCGGCCGTCACCACGCCCTCGCGTCCGGCACCGGCGGCACCCACGCCCCCCGCATCGGTATCCGCACCCGCATCCGCGCCCGGGTCTGCGCCCGCAGTCGCGGTGGTTGCGGCAGTGCCCGCGGCGCCAGCGCCACCGACCGCCCTCGCCCCCGAGCCATCGCCGCCACCGCCGCCACTCGCCTCGCTCGCGACGCTCACCGACATCGCCAGCCAGGCCGATCCCCGGCGCCTGCCGGAGGTCAGCGGCCACGGGCGCCCGTTGCGCATCGGGCGAGACTCGCTCGACCTCACCATCACCCCTGCACGGGACGGCTACCTCTACCTCGTGCTGCTGGGCAGCGATGCGCGCAGCTTCTATCTCCTGTTCCCGAACGGGCTCGACTCGGACAACCGGGTGCGCGGCGGGCAGCCGCTGCGCCTGCCGCGCGAGGACTGGCGCATCCGGGCGGCCGGGCCCGTAGGGGTCAACCAGGTGCTGGTGGTCGTCTCCGACACCCCCCGCTCGCTCGAGCGTCTCGGGCGCCCGCGGCCCGATGCAAGGGCTCCGTTCACCTTCGCGCTGAACACCCTCGGCGGTCGCAGCGCGCTGTTCGATTTCCTGACCGCCGCGCCCGCAGGCGGAACCGAGTCCTTCGGGGCGCGACTGATCACGGTGGAGGAAGTGAAATGATCGCTCGCGCACGGCTCGCGGCCGCACTCCTCGCCATCACCCTGATGGCTGGCTTCGCGCTGCCCGCGCACGCACAGCCTGCAGGCCGTGCGAGCGTCGACGAACTGGTCGAGCAGCTGTCGCCCCCCGTGCCATCGACCCGTGGCCTTCGCAACCTGGTGCCGGAGCCGCGCAGCATCGATCTCGTCGTGCACTTCGACTTCGATTCCGCGCAGGTGCAGCCCGCCAGCCTGCGCCTGCTCGACAACCTCGCCGCGGCCATGCGCAGCGAACGGCTGTCGGCCCTGCGTTTCCGCGTCGAGGGACATACCGACGCCAAGGGCAACCCCGCCTACAACCTCAGGCTGAGCCAGCGGAGGGCC